>JAEWYJ010000031.1 GCA_023395695.1 Bacillota bacterium
ATCCGCAGCCGTACATACGAGGCATTGCTGCCGTTGCTTGCGGTGGCCCTCGTCTATCTCATCATGGTCATAGGCCTTGAAAAGCTTGTGGGCCTGCTGGAAAGGAGGCTTGCTAAGAGTGATTACCGTTAAAGCGCTGGACAAATATTTTGGCGAAAAGCATGTTTTAAAGGGACTGGATGAAACGATTAAAAAGGGTGAAAAGGTCGTTATCGTAGGCCCCTCCGGCTCGGGTAAAAGTACGTTTTTACGCTGTCTGAACCTTCTGGAGACCCCCACCTCGGGTGAAATTTGGTTTGAGGAAAATAATATTACCGATCCCAAATGCGACATTGACGTCCTGCGCCGGCGTATGGGAATGGTATTTCAGCATTTTAATCTGTTCCCGCATTTGAGCATTATACAAAATATTACACTGGCGCCGGTCAGGCTTAAGCTGCAAACGCCGCAGGAGGCTGACCGGAGCGCTTTAGCACTGCTTGAGCGCGTAGGCCTGTCGGACAAAGCATACACCTACCCTGCTCAGCTTTCGGGCGGGCAAAAGCAGCGCGTCGCCATTGTGCGGGCGCTGGCCATGCGGCCGGATGTTATGCTGTTTGACGAGCCGACCTCAGCACTCGACCCTGAAATGGTAGGAGAGGTGTTGGAGGTTATGAAGGAGCTGGCCCGCGACGGTATGACCATGCTTGTGGTCACACATGAGATGGGCTTTGCCCGCGAGGTCGCAACCCGTGTGCTCTTTATGGATGAAGGGCGCATTTTAGAGCAAAATAGTCCCGCGGAATTTTTTGCGCATCCGCAGAATCCGCGGCTGAAGGACTTCCTTTCAAAGGTGCTTTGAATTTTTTGTTAAAAACAGCGCCCACCGTCAGTAATTTACGGTGGGCGCTGTTTTGTTTTGGTGCGGGTGCCGTTATTTTTAATTATTCCCTGGCGTAGCCAACCGGCAGTTCAACAAGCTTTCCCGGTATATTGGCAGAAAGCCCGTTAATCTTCATCGTAATTTCTCCGACCTGCTCATCGGTAATTGACTGCGTCAGCCCAACGAATGTGCTGCCGTCAAAAAAGAAACGTATCGTCTGTTCCCCCCGTACATATTCCGAGCAGGGACGCGTCTCGCCCAAAAATGTACCGGTACTCTCCCCAATATAGCGCAGCTCGGAAAAATCGGTATCAAAGCTGTTGGCGCTCTGCCCGGGGTCTATCTGCGTGTAGCTGCGCTGCGCATCGTTAATCTGATAGGCGTCGCCATCAAAAACCAACGTGCGCATCGTGACCAGTGCGCCCGACAGATCGCTTGAGACGCTGATGGAGGAATTGTCGCCCCTGACGGCGATGAGCATGGGGTTTTCGAACTGCATGCCCTCCATATCAATAACAACGGTGCAATCAATATAATATGTACCGTTTCTGAGAATATCGGCATATTTCTCGGCAATATCTGCCGTTTTGGCAGCAGACGCACCGCTTTCTGCCGGCTGAGATTCGGACGCCGATTGGGGTTGACTCTGGCTGGACGGCATAGCCGTCGGTACGGCCTCCGAGAGGCCAAGGTCTCTTTTGCCGCAAGCGGCAGATACGCTTATCAGTAATGTCAACAGTATCATCAGGCTGAGCTGTCTCATGCGGTTATCCCCCTTGCAGTAGGCCAAGCAATTTTTAATTATCATATCATACCTGCCGCCGTATTTCAATTTTCGGCAAAGCAGAACAGTAAGCGTCATATCGCATCCGGTTCTGTAATTGTGACCCTTCCGGTCATATCCTGCACCTCAGCGCACATTTCTTCAAACAGATCATGGTCTGCACCCGGGGCAAAAAGATTGTCGTGAGGTGTATCCCACGTAAAGACATAGCGGCTGTTTTTTCCTAAAACAACACCATAGGAGCTGCTGCCATCCCCAACGATATCCCAAACCTCTGCGGGCACCGCATTGATACGCCCAAGGACGGCATAACCCTGATCTTTATAGAGAAACTCCACCGTGGCCCCTACAATGTCCTCGCTTTCCGCCGCTGAAAAATAGAGGGCCCCAGCCCGATGGGTGTAATTATTCTTCCAACCGTCGGGGAAGCGGACGGCAAGACCAAGCTCCTTGCTGTCATAGAATACGTCGGTGCCTGTTAAAAAACCGGTATTGTCCTGTCTGGCGGCCGCAATCTGCCCAGAAGAGGGGCTTTGATCGGTTTTATAACTCAGATATTGGTAGCTGCCATCCTCTTTGAGCCGAACCGAAAGAATTTTGTATTCATTAGGCGCGTGGATGAGGTCATACTCGCCAGTGATATGGGTGTGATATAGGCTGAGAACATCGCCCTTCTGCTCCGCTTTATACAGGAGAATATACGGCCTGATACCTAAGCCCATGCCGCCGTCAAGCCAGTAACCGCCATAGTCGGCCTGATAAGCGTCTCCTGAGCGCAGATGCTCGGTGGAGACGTCAAAATACTGTTGAATAAGCGGCTCGTAATCGTCCTGCGGGAAGAACCAGCCGGTATCCTCCCCAAAGGGAGATTTATATTTCACCAGTCGTTCCTCATAGGTCAGGTTCTCCTTGTTGCTCATCGACAGATACCACGAAAAATAAGAGTCGGGGGAAAGCGCCGCAAAATTCTCGGTATCGGGCAAATAGTAGAAGCTGAGACCCGAAGTCTGCAGACGAGGCTCACCCCGTTCATCGGTGGTTTTCCCCGCGCCAAAGTTCAGCAGAATAGCCTCATACAGGTTCGCCTGAGCGTCGGCAGGCGGCATATCGGCGCCGCTGGTGCTTTTGGCGTCGGCGATATCGCTAACTGGGGACGAAGGCAAGCTTCTGTTGCGGCCGCTTTGAAGGCAGCCGGATATACCCATGCATAAAATGACCGTTATCATAATTTTAAACGCGTTTTTCATATGGTTCACTCCCTGCTTCTTACCTGCCCGGCAGCTGTTTGAGGTTGCACGACGCTGTAACGTGTTGCGGCGTCGTGATATTTTGCCCGGCGTGGTCTATGAACATCTGGCTGCTATCCGCCATGCTTTATAGGTCATGATCCCATAGTTTGCACTGATGGCGCTCAATATTCCACATCCAGCAGCCCGGTCAGGGCCAAGTCCGAATGGAGGTGTCCGTCGGCAGTGAAGTTGACATAGGGCGCCATCACCGGATAGTTCTTGTAGCTGGAAAAAATGACAAGCCCGATGTCCACATCCCGTAAATGCCGCCCGCCGCCCTCAAATACCGAAAGCATAAGCTTTTGCTGTAACAGGTCGCCATAAGGATTGTCGGTGTAAATGACAACAAAGCGATCCGCGAAGCCGTCATACCCAAGCCCTCGCACCACCCGCTCGGGCTCGCCGCCGGCAAGGCGCTGGCCAAAGTCGAACGGGTACGTCGCAGGAATCGCCTCCCCCGTATTCATATCGAAGGTCTTCAGGTCGCTGAAACACGAGACTACCAGCAGTTTGCGCGCGACGTCCACCGCCCGCCCCGAATAATAGGTCAGGCCAAGGTATTTCGTATCGCCGGTTTGCCGGTCACACCAGATCATATAGGCTGGGGAATAATATTCGTCGGGGTCGTAGCAGAAAAAGACGCCCTTATTCCCGTCCGGCGTAAAGGCTGCCGGTTCGCCTGCAACGGAGAGCCGATCCCAACCCATTGCAAGCATCGAATCGATAAAGGCACGGGTTTTGCTAAAGTCTGCCATAATGCTCGCGACGCCCTCCGCGTCCATAGCCAACAACATGTCGACGGTCATACCGCCGGTTCCTTTCAGGTAGTCCAGGTAGCGCTCCGTATAGCCCATTGC
>JAEWYJ010000064.1 GCA_023395695.1 Bacillota bacterium
TTGTAAAGGGTGTTGAGGCGCTGCAGGAAAACGGCATTCCGACGGAGGCATTTGAGCGTGCGCGCCGCGCCGCCTATGGGCGCTACGCCGGCATCTACAGCTCGGTAGAGGCCATGGCCGGTATGATGGTGCTGGCTTCTCTGGCTGGCTTTGGCGCTTACGAGCCGCTTGAGCTGCTCGACGAGCTGGCCTTAAACGATGTGCAGGCGTTTTTGCGTGAGAATTTTGATCCTGCGCGCAGCGCACTTTCGGTGGTGCGCGATTAGACAGAAAAGAGGGGACACGCATGAATCCGTTTATCCATCTGGCCAGTGCGGACACAGCTGCCCAAGTGGCGTTTCCCGGTCTGGGGCTGGATTTTTCCATCTCGCGGGTTGCGGTTTTTATCGGGCCGTTCACCATCTATTGGTACGGTATTATCGTGGTGACCGGTATCGCGCTCGGCGTGTTTTACGCCACATGGCGCGCCGGCCAGTTCGGTGTTGACAAGGAGCGTCTAAACGACGTGTTCCTGTATGCCATCCTTGTGGGGATGCTGGGTGCCCGCGCCTATTACGTCGCCTTTTCGTGGGACTATTATCAGCTGCATCCCGAGGAGATTGTACAGATATGGAAGGGCGGTATCGCCTTTTACGGCGGTATACTGGCGGCGATACTCTGCGGCTGGCTGTTATGCCGCCGCTGGAAGCTGCCGGTCGTCCGCGCGCTGGACGCCTCTCTGGGCGGTCTGCTTTTAGGGCAGTCGATTGGCCGGTGGGGCAATTTTATCAATGTAGAAGCGTTTGGCGGCTACTTTGAAGGGCCGTGGCGCATGGTCAGCCCGATTATCGACAGTTATTTTCACATGCGCCCCAACCTGCTGCCGGGCTTTACGCCTGAGCAGGTGCTGCAAATGCAGGACATACCGGTTCATCCGACCTTCTTCTATGAATCGGCGTGGACGATGCTGGGCTTTCTGTTCATTGTCTGGTATACCAAGCGCCGCAGCTTCAACGGAGAGCTGACGCTGATGTATTTTTTTATTAACGGCATGGGCCGCGCGGTTATTGAAGGATTGCGTACCGACAGTCTGACTGCGGGCAGTATCCGCGTTTCTCAGGTTCTGGCGGCCTGCATGGTTGTGCTTTCGGCTGTGTTGTGGTTTGCAGCCCGCAAAAAGCTGGCTGCCGGCGCCGTGCCGGTGTGGATGCAGCTGACGCCGCCCGCAGCCGTCGGCACAACGGCGGTGACTGCGCAGTCCGACATGCAGGTGGCGGAGCCGGTAATTGCGCCGCCGGACGAAAGCGATGCTGCTGACGACAGCGTACCGCACGATGAAGCCGACTAAATTACCACTGCGCCCCGTGCGACGGTTCTGCCGGTGAATGTGACTGGGTCACAGCCTTTTTGCCTGATTTTTGATAGCATAAGCCCAGTGAGGTGTATGCGATGAAAATTATAAGCTATGTTATTGGCGGTATTATCGGTGCGGGGGCAGGCTTTTTGTATTACTATTTTGTCGGCTGTACAACCGGTCAGTGCCCCATTACATCCAACCCGTGGAGCGCAACCGTCTACGGTGTTGTATTGGGCGTTTTGGTTGCGAATATTTTGGTTAAATGAATTTGTTTTCAGGTATGACTCAAACCGGCACAAACGGTGGCGGCGGTGCTGTCAAAATACCGTAAAAGTCAGGCAAAATGCCTTGACAAAGCCAAAAAGCTATGTTATTATATCTTTTGCCGCATGTTTTAGGCTATAAGTGCGCCTCTTTTTAACCAAAGGTGACGCCCAAAAGCAGCGAGACTGAACAGATAAGCAGGTGTAACATGTACGCAGTATTCACTACCGGCGGAAAGCAGTACCGTGTCGCTCAGGGCGACGTGATTTTCGTCGAAAAGCTCGACGTTGAAGCAGACCAGACCATCGAGTTCGACAACGTTCTTGTTGTCGGCAACGATGACAGCGCTGTTGTGGGCACCCCCACCGTAGCGGGAGCCAAGGTTGTGGCCAAGGCTTTGAAGAACGGCAAGGGCAAGAAGATTACCGTCTTTACCTACCGCTCCAAGAAAGATTCCAAGCGCAAAATGGGCCACAGACAGCCTTATACCAAGCTTGAAATCACCGCAATCAACGCTTAAAGGACTTTAAACCATTTAACTGGAGGTGCAAAACCAATGGCACATAAGAAGGGCGTAGGCTCTACTAAAAACGGTCGCGACTCCGAAGCCAAACGGCTTGGCGTCAAGCGTGCCGACGGTCAGTTTGTAAAGGCCGGCAATATTTTGGTTCGTCAGAGAGGCACTCACATCCATCCCGGTGAGAATGTCGGCATCGGTTCGGATGACACGCTGTTCGCGCTGACTGACGGAACGCTCCGTTTCGAGCGCCTCGGCCGCGACCGCAAGAAGGCTTCGGTCTACGCGGCGGAGAACTAAGCTAACGAACAAAAATCCCGGGCGTGCGCTCGGGATTTTTCTGTGTTGCGGCTTTGCGCAGACGGTTGCCGTGCACAGTAACCCGCGCGCCAACAGGTTAAACAGTTGGTGCGCGCCCCCAAAAAGGAGGGAAAAGCATGTTTGTTGATAAGGCGTTTATTAAGGTTAAGGGCGGCAAGGGCGGCGACGGCTGCGTGTCGTTCCACCGCGAAAAATATGTTGCGGCGGGCGGCCCGGACGGTGGCGACGGCGGACGCGGCGGCAATGTTGTGTTTGTGGCCGACACCAATAAAACAACGCTGATGGAATTCAAATATAAAACCCGTTATTTTGCGCCGGAGGGCGAGCCGGGCGGACGCCGCCAATGCAGTGGCAAAAACGCCGAGGATCTCATCATCCGTGTGCCTTCGGGTACCCTGATACGCGAGCGCGAGTCGGGCAGGCTGTTGGCCGATATTTCAGACGACGCGCCGGTGGTTATTGCGCGCGGCGGGCGCGGCGGCTGGGGTAACCAGCACTTTGCCACCCCAACACGGCAGATACCGCGCTTTGCCAAGCCGGGCCTGCCGGGTGAGGAGTTTGACGTTCAGCTCGAATTAAAGCTGCTGGCCGACGTTGGTCTGGTCGGCTTCCCGAATGTGGGCAAGTCGACGCTGATCTCCATGGTCAGCGAGGCCAAGCCTAAAATTGCCAACTATCATTTTACCACGCTGACTCCGGTGCTGGGGGTCGTGCGCGTGGACGCCGAAAAAAGCTACGTCATGGCCGATATCCCAGGTCTGATCGAGGGCGCTTCCGAGGGTGTCGGACTGGGTCACGAATTTTTACGGCATGTGGAGCGCTGCCGCCTGATGGTTCATGTTGTGGACGTTTCAGGTTGCGAGGGCAGAGCCCCGCTTGAAGATTTTGACCTCATCAACCGAGAGCTGGCTAATTTTTCCGAGGCGCTGGCCGAACGCCCCATGCTTGTGGCGGCCAACAAGTGCGACATTGCGTCCGCACAAGAGGTTGACAGCTTTACAAAAGCGCTTGAACAACAGGGCTATCGTGTGTTCCCGGTTTCGGCGGCGACCAAGCAGGGTATAGAACCGCTCTTAAACGCGATTTCCGCCGAGCTGGACAAGCTGCCGCCTGTGCTGCGCTATGAGCCGGACCCGCTGCCGGCAATTGATCCCGATGCGGCTGGGCAGCGCACCTTTGAGATTACCCGCGGCGACGACGGGGTATACTATATTCAGGCGGGCTGGCTACCGCATATCCTGCGCTCGGTCAATATGGATGACTATGAGTCGCTGCAATATTTGCAGCGGTCGCTGCGCAGCAGCGGCATCATCGACAAGCTGGAGGAAATGGGCATCAATGAGGGCGATACCGTTGATATTGACGGCTTTGAGTTCGATTATGTGAGATAAGGAGCCATTCTATGCTCGACGCAGAAAACAGGCCCGATCTCCGGCTCATCAACCCGCTGACGCTGGCCTTTGTCGGCGACGGCGTCTATGAGATGCTGGTGCGCGAGGAGATTGTCAGCCGTTATATCAGTCTTTCGGCCAATAAGCTGCACACCCTTGCGGTGGAAATGGTGCGGGCGACGGCGCAGGCGCGCGGCTTTGCCGTTATTGCCCCGGCGCTGACCGAGGCGGAGCTGACGGTGTTCAAGCGTGGCCGCAACTCAAGCGGCGTGACGCCGCCAAGGCACACCTCCGCTGCGGAATATCGCACTGCAACGGGGCTTGAGGCGCTGTTTGGCTGGCTGTATCTCGGCGGGAACCAGCAGCGCATCCGCGCGCTGTTTAAAATGATTTTGGACGGGGATTTGCATGGACAAAAGCAGGACCCCGACAGCGAAGACGTGGCATTACCTAAAAACTGAATTTTTGACTGAGACCGCCGCCGCAGCACTGTTGGCGTTGGGAATATGCGTATTCTCAGCGCCCAACCGCATTGTTGGGGGCGGTCTTTCGGGTATTGCGTCGGTGCTTTACATTTTGTTTGGCACACCGATCGGTACCGCCGGCCTTATGATGAATATTCCGCTGCTGCTGCTGGGGTGGCAAAAGCTTGGGCGCCGTTTTATCTGGCGCACACTGCGTATTACGGTTATAATGTCGGTTGTCATGGATGCGATGACGGCGCTCTGTCCGCCTTATACCGGTGAACCGCTTATAGCTGCGGTGTTTGGCGGAGTGTTTTCAGGCGCCGGGCTTGGTGTTATCCTGATGCGCGGCGACTCGACCGGCGGCACCGATATCATCGTTATGCTGATTAAGAAAAACCGGCCGCACCTCTCATTCGGCTTTATTGTGCTGCTTACCGACTGTGCCGTTGTGCTGCTGGCGGCGGTCGCCTACCGCAGTGTCGACACAATTTTATATGGTACGGTTATGATCTATGCTTCGACGGTGGTCATCGACCGTATCATAGACGGTGCGGATGCCAGAAAGCTGGTGCTGATCGTCACACGCGAGGAAGCCGCGGTTACACGGGCGCTGCTTACCGGCCTGGAACGGGGCGTTACGGTGCTGCACGCACTGGGGGGGTTTAGCCGCGAGCCTATTTCGGTGTTGCTCTGTGTGACCGACAAGCGGCAGATTTTTACGCTCAAATCATTGGTGCGGCAAAACGACGTCAGCGCTTTTGTGGTTATTACCCACGCGGCCGAGACGCTCGGCAGCGGATTTAAGCAGCTTGCGGATTAATGCCGTGCACCGCTAAACGAGTCATAAAACCTATGCAATAAAGCATTGCGGTCGACAACAAATGCATTGCTATTTTTCGTGCCCTCGGTTATGATGTGAGGGTAAACGCAGAAAACAGAAAGGAAGAAAAACCATGAAACTGACCAGAAGGCAGTTTGCTTCGGGCGTGAAGGGACTTGCGCTGGACGCTGCCGCTTCTACATTTTGGGCCATTGGAGTCAAAATGTTTGCGGTTCCCAATAAGATTGCGCCGAGCGGCTTTACCGGCATTACAGTGCTGGTCAATTATCTGACCGGCCTGCCGATAGGTTCCATGAGCCTGCTGCTGAATGTTCCGTTCCTGATTATTTGCTGGCGGGTAATCGGCAAGGATTTTGTAATGCAGACGGTGCGGGTGCTGCTTATTTACACGCTTCTGCTGGACTTGGTATTCACCGCACCCCCCGTCTATACCGGCGACCCGTTACTCGCGGCATTGTTCGGCGGCGTATTTTCGGGCATTGGCGGCGGGATTGTCTTTTCTCAGGGCTCGTCAGGCGGCGGAACCGATTTAATTGTCAAGCTGATCCGCAAAAAATATCCCTATGTGTCAACAGGGCAGCTGGTTGTCTGTATCAACGGCCTGATTATGATTCTGGCAGCCATTGTTTATGGCAATATTGAGGCGGGCCTTTACGGCTTGATTATGTCCTTTACATCCGGTCGCGTGGTGGATACCATTTTAAACGGCGCCGATTCGGCCAAGAGCGTGATGATAGTAACGCACAGGCCGCAATTGATTGCCGACAGCATTATTCACCAGCTGCACCGCAGCGCGACCATTCTCAGCGGCACCGGCGCTTATAATCACAAAGATACATATGTGCTGCTCTGCGTGGTGCGCAAAACAGAATTTTTTCAGCTCAAGCGCGTTATCCGAGAGGCCGACCCATATTCATTTGTTATTGTTAATGAGGCGAACCAAATTCTTGGCAAGGGCTTCAGGGCAATTGACTCGGCCGATTCATAATTTTCTTATAAAACAAGAACGGGGCTTACGTATCAGCGTAAGCCCCGTTCTTTGACCGGGCGGATATAGGCGATCAGCTTGAAAAGCGGTACTGAATTGGAGCGGCTATTTTTTGTGCCGCAAGGCAGACAACGCAGGCGGGCTGGCGCCCGTCAAGGCGGATAACGCAGCGGCGCGGTAAATAGGCCGCCAAGGCAGTTCGTTTTTTAAGTTTGTCGCCTATCTTCCTTAAGGCCGCCGTTATCAGGCGTCAACCGTTATTTTCAGGCCCTCCGGGTCGGTATCCACTGTAAGCCGGGCGCCGTTGGGTATTTCATCCGCAATGAGCATGCGGCCGATGAGCGTTTCAACCCGCGACTGCAAAAAGCGCCGCAGGGGACGCGCGCCATAGGCGGGGTCGTAGCCGTTGTCGATAATATATTGCCGGGCAGGCTCTGTGAGCGTGACGATAATCTGCCGGTCGGTCAGCCGTTTTTGCAGCCGGATCATCAGCATATCAATAATGCCGCCGATCTGCGCCTTGGAAAGCGGCGTAAAGAAAACGGTTTCGTCAATGCGGTTTAAAAATTCAGGACGAAAGCTTCTGCGCAGCAAGGCATGCACCGCTGCATCGGCTTCGGGCGTAATATGCCCGTCCGTACCGAGCGATTCGAGCAGAATATCGGAGCCGAGGTTTGATGTCATGATGATAATGGTGTTTTTAAAGTCGACGGTACGCCCCTGCGAATCGGTGATTCTTCCGTCGTCAAATACCTGCAACAGCACGTTAAAAACGTCGGGATGCGCTTTTTCAACCTCGTCGAACAGCACGACAGAATAGGGCTTTCTGCGCACGGCTTCGGTGAGCTGACCACCCTCGTCGTAGCCGACATAGCCGGGGGGTGCGCCGATCAGGCGGGACACCGAATATTTCTCCATATACTCGCTCATGTCAATTCTGACCATGCTGCGCTCGTCGTCAAACAGCGCTTCGGCCAGCGTTTTGGCCAGCTCGGTTTTGCCCACGCCGGTGGGGCCTAAGAATAAAAAGGTGCCGATTGGGCGGTTCGGGTCGGCAATGCCCGCCCGGGAGCGCAAAATTGCCTCGCTGACCCGTTCGATGGCCTCGTCCTGGCCGACAACACGGCGGTGTAGCACCTGGGGCAGCGCCAGAAGCTTCTCACGCTCACCCTCGACAAGCTTTGCGACCGGAATACCGGTCCAGCGTGCGACAATGCGGGCAATTTCCTCGTCGGTAACGCGGTCGCGCAGCAATGAGGTGCCGCCGGTTTTTGCGGATTTATCCTCCTCGGCGGCCAACTGCTTTTGCAGATGAGGCAATACGCCGTATTTGAGCTCCGCGGCCTTGTTCAGGTCGTAACCGCGTTCCGCCGCTTCAATCAGAGCGTTGGTCTTTTCAATTTCCTCTTTCAGACGGTGCACGCCGGAGATCGCTTTTTTCTCTTCCTCCCACTGCGCCTTTTTCTCATTCATGGCGTCGCGCAGGCGTGAAAGCGCCTTTTGCAGGCTGGTCAGCCGCTCCTTGGATTGGGCGTCGGTCTCCTTTTTTAGCGCGGCCTCTTCAATCTCGTGCTGAATAATCTTACGTGAAATTTCATCAATTTCGGTGGGCATTGAGTCGATCTCGGTGCGAAGCATGGCGCAGGCCTCATCAATCAGGTCAATGGCCTTGTCGGGCAGAAAGCGGTCGGTAATGTACCGGTCGGACAGCGTGGCCGCTGCGATGATTGCAGGGTCGGTGATGCGCACACCGTGGTAAACCTCGTAACGCTCTTTAAGCCCGCGCAAAATAGCAATGGTATCTTCAACGCTTGGCTGGTCGACTATAACGGGCTGAAAACGCCGTTCAAGGGCCGAATCCTTCTCAATATACTGCCGATATTCGTTTAAGGTGGTCGCACCGATGCAGTGCAGCTCGCCACGGGCCAGCATCGGCTTCAAAAGGTTGCCGGCATCCATTGCGCCCTCGGTCTTGCCTGCGCCAACGATGGTGTGCAGCTCATCAATAAACAGAATAATGCGCCCATCGCTGGCCTTTACCTCGTTTAATACGGCCTTTAAGCGCTCCTCAAACTCGCCGCGGTATTTTGCGCCTGCGACCAGCGCGCCCATATCGAGCGCAAAAATAGTTTTATCGCGCAGTGACTCCGGCACGTCGCCGCGTACAATGCGCTGTGCAAGCCCTTCGGCAATGGCGGTCTTGCCAACGCCCGGCTCACCGATGAGGCAGGGGTTATTCTTGGACTTACGCGACAAAATTCGGATGACGTTTCTGATTTCGTCGTCGCGCCCGATGACAGGGTCCAGCTTGCTCTGGCGGGCGCGCTCCACCAGATCATATCCGTATTTTTTCAGTGCTTCATAGGTTGCCTCCGGGTTGTCGGTTGTCACACGGGTGTTGCCCCGTACCGAGGACAGCGCCTGGAGGTATGCTTCGCCCGCCACGTGAAAGGACTTGAACAGGCTTTTGAGCGCGGCGTTCGGCGCTTCTATGAGGGCGAGCAGCAGATGTTCAACCGAGACGTATTCGTCACCGAGGCGGTTAGCGTCTTCCTCGGCACGATTCAGGGCTTTGTCGGTCTCCTGCGAAACATAAACCTTGCCGGCTTCTCGGCCGGGCCCAGAGACGCGCGGCAGCTTTTCGCAAAGGGACAGCGCCGCGGTGGTCAGACCGTCGGCGTCTACACCCGAGGCAGTCAGCACGCGCGGAAGAAACCCGCCGTCCTGTGACAGCAGCGCATAAAGCAGGTGCTCCTGCCCGATCTGAGCGTTGCCGTATTGCAAAGCGAGCGATTGCGCGCTTTGAATCGCCTCCGCGGATTTCTGGGTTAATTTATTGGTATTCACAACAATCTCTCCTTTACGCTTGTATTAGCTTTATTATATGCCTGTGGCCGCTGAAACGTATGAATATATTGTAAATTAATTAGCACTCAATAGTAAAGAGTGCTAATTAAAAAGCGGGACTTGTTTTCCTAAATAAAGCACTGTATTATTGTGGCGGCCGTAAAAATGTGCTATTCTGAAAATATATAAAAGATCTGTCTGGAGGTTTTTGTCATGAAGCTGGTATTTTTAGAGCCGCTTGGCATCCCGCAGCAAAAGCTTGAAGCGCTCTCACGCGAAAGGCTTGGTGATCGCGCCGAGCTGGTTTTTTACGACACCCGCTCCGAGGATGCCCCGACGCTGATTGCCCGTAGCCGGGATGCCGATATCGTTGTGCTTTCCAATTTTAAATACCGCGATACCGTGCTGTCTCAGTGCCCCAAGCTCAAAATGATCTGTGTTGCCTTTACGGGCGTCGATCATGTGGATATGGCCTATTGCCGCGCCCACAATATTACGGTTTGCAACTGCGCCGGTTATTCTACCGTGGCGGTTGCCGACCTTGTATTCGGTCTTGTCCTTGCGTTGCAGCGCAGGCTGATTGCCTGTGACAGGGCTGTGCGGGAAGCGGGCACCAAAAATGGTCTTGTCGGCTTTGAGCTGGCGGGCAAAAAGTTTGGTGTTATCGGCACCGGCGCCATTGGCTTACGGGTTGCCAAAATTGCGCAGGCATTCGGCTGCGAGGTGTTGGCCTACAGCCGCACCCAAAGGACGGTTGAAGGCGTAACCTACACCGATCTTGACACGCTGCTCGCCTCCTGTGATATCGTCTCGCTGCATCTGCCACAGAACACAGAGACAATCGGGCTTATCGGAAAAGAACAGCTTGCGTGTATGAAGAAAAACGCCATTCTGATTAACACGGCGCGCGGCCCTATCGTAGACAGTGCCGCGCTTGCACAGGCGCTCAAAGAAGGCGCTATCGCCGGGGCCGGGGTGGACGTATTCGAGACCGAGCCGCCCATTGCCGCCGACCATGTGCTGTTCTCAGCCCCCAACCTGATTGCGACGCCGCACGTTGCCTTTGCAACGGCCGAGTCCATGCAAAAGCGTGCGGTTATTGTGATGGATAATCTTGAAGCATATTTGAACGGTGTGCCCCAAAATGTTGTAAAATAAGCGCTTTGATTATTCACCCCAACCGCAGAAGATAGTCGGCAGTGGCTGCCAACACCATGTGGATCGCATACATTATGCAATCTGTGTAGGGTTGATCCTGCAACCAGTTGTTAAAATGCCTAAAAAAATGATATTTTATTTGTGGCGAATATGTACACAAGCCAATCTTTTCGATAATGTGAGCCAACCATTGAAATTTGTTCGCCGATCGTATAGAATGAAATTATTGATGTGACAGGGGGCGAGCAGCAATGGCGCTTATCTTTGCAGGATGTCCGAATTCAGGGGCTTTTTGCGCCAAAATGCGCCCTGTATACCGCGCGCGCGTGGCGGGTTGCGGACTGTCCGGCCTTTCTGGCAATCATAAATAGAACCTAGGTGCAAGCTGCGGCGTAAACCGCAGCTTGTTTCGTTTTTCCAGAAAAAGGGAGGTAATATTAAATGAAAAAAGTCGCAATCGTTATGGGCTCGGACAGCGACCTGCCGGTCTTAAAGCCTGCCGTTAAAACGCTGCACGCGCTGGGCATCCCGTTTACGGTGCGCGTTATGTCGGCGCACCGCACGCCCGCCGAGGCTGCGTCGTTTGCAAAATCTGCCCGTACAGACGGCTTTGGGGTCATTATTGCCGCAGCCGGTAAAGCGGCGCACCTTGCCGGCTCGCTGGCCGCACAGACAACCTTGCCGGTTATTGGCGTGCCGGTCAAATCCTCGACGCTGGACGGGCTGGACGCGCTGCTTTCTACCGTGCAGATGCCGGGCGGCATTCCGGTGGCCACCGTTGCCATTGACGGCGCACAGAACGCGGCACTGCTCGCGGCCCAAATGCTGGCGCTGTCAGACGAGGCCCTTGCCAAAAAGCTTGACGATCTGCGCGCTTCGCAGCATGATTCGGTGTTAAAAAAGGACAAGGCGATTGACGTCGCCGCAATCCTGGCAGAATAAGAAGGACTATTTATGATGACAAACAGGGAGGAAAAGAAAATGAACTATGTCAAGGGCGGACAGCTTTACGAGGGAAAGGCCAAGAAGGTTTATGCGACGAATGACCCGCAGGTCTATATAGTCGAATACAAGGATGATGCCACCGCGTTTAACGGCCTTAAAAAGGGCACCATCACCGGCAAGGGCGTCATCAATAACAAGGTTTCCAACTTTATGATGAAGCAGCTTTCCGAGAAGGCAAATATCCCCACCCATTTTATCGAGCAGATATCCGACCGCGAGACGCTGGTGCGCAAGGTGTCGATTGTCCCGCTGGAGGTTATTGTCCGCAACGTCTGCGCCGGCTCTATGGCCAAGCGCTACGGCGTGGCCGAGGGGACGCCGCTCGTCCGCCCTGCCATGGAATTTTCCTACAAGGATGACGCTCTGGGCGACCCGATGATTAACGACGATTATGCCATTGCCTTAAACCTTGCCACCGAAGAGGAGATTGCCCGAATCCGCAAATACGCCTTTGCGGTCAACGATTTTATGAAAGCCTATTTGCTGGAGCTTGGCATTAAGCTCATCGACTTTAAGCTGGAGTTTGGCAAGACCGACAGCGGCGAGATTATTCTGGCGGATGAAATTTCTCCCGATACCTGCCGCTTCTGGGACGTCAACACCAACGAGAAGCTGGACAAGGATCGTTTCCGCCGCGATTTAGGCAATGTTGAAGGCGCATACCACGAAATTCTGCACCGCCTGATGGGCGAATAAGCATCTTTACACCCCAACAGTCGAAAGGCGGTAACGGAATGTTTGATTCAATCCACGAGGAGTGCGGCGTGTTCGGTATCCGCGCGCCTAAACGCAACAATGTGGCGGCCAGCGCCTATTATGCCCTTTATGCTTTGCAGCACCGCGGGCAGGAAAGCTGTGGCATTGCGGTTAACACCAACGGCGTCATCAAATGCCACCGCGACCTTGGCCTTGTGCCGGAGGTTTTTACCGAGCGGGTGCTCGGAGAGCTGGGTACCGGCACCATGGCGGTGGGGCATACCCGCTATTCCACCACCGGAACAGCCTCGCGCATTAATGCGCAGCCGCTGGTGGTGCGCCACGTCAAGGGTTCAATGGCCATTGCCCACAACGGGAACATTTCCAATGCATTCGCACTCAAGCAGGAGCTTGAGCTGGGCGGCGCAATCTTCCATTCCACCAACGATTCCGAGGTTATCTCTTATATGATTACGAAGGCGCGGCTCACCGAGCCTTCGATAGAAAAGGCTATTGAGAAGGCCATGCATCGTTTGGAGGGCGCCTACTCGATGGTGGTTATGTCGCCGAGAAAGCTCATCGCCGTGCGCGACCCGCATGGCTTTCGGCCACTGTGCATCGGGCAGACCGAGGACGGCTCAATCATCTTTGCAAGCGAGACCTGCGCACTCAACACGCTGGGCGCCATCTGGTTGCGTGACGTTGAGCCGGGCGAAATTGTTATTGCGGACGACAACGGACTGCGTTCTATTAAAACCCACTGCGGCCAAAATACCGGTCTGTGCGTATTTGAGCTGGTCTATTTTGCCCGTCCCGACTCGGTTGTCGACGGCGCCTCTGTACACGCGGCGCGCCAAAAAGCGGGGGAATTTCTCTGGAGAGAACACCCTGTCGAGGCGGATGTTGTCATCGGCGTGCCCGACTCGGGACTGGATGCCGCGCTCGGTTTCTCAAAGGCGTCCGGTATTCCGTACGGCGTCGGGCTTATCAAAAACCGCTACATCGGCCGAACCTTTATTCAGCCTAGTCAGGGCCAGCGTCAGGACTCGGTGCGCATTAAGCTCAACGTGCTGCGCGAGACGGTGGCGGGTAAGCGGGTTGTGATGATTGACGACTCAATTGTGCGCGGCACAACCTGCGCCAACATTGTAAACCTTTTGCGCAACGCCGGGGCGACAGAGGTGCATATGCGGGTCTCATGTCCGCCGTTTCGGCATCCGTGCTTTTTCGGTACTGACATTGACAGCACCGAAAATCTCATCGCCTGCCAAATGACGATAGCTGAAATTGCCCAAAAGATCGGGGTCGATTCGCTGGGCTATCTGAGTGTCGAGGGGGTTCAGCGCATTGCAACGCCAAAGTTTGGGCATTTTTGCGTGGGCTGCTTTACCGGTAAATATCCCATTGCGGTTCCGTCGTGCGATGTGTACGACAAGTTCCAGTTTGAATTGCCCAACGAAGAAGCCGACTGACCGGTGACCCCGCCGGACAAGCCCGGGATGGGCCGATTGGCGCTGTACCCCATTTTGACGGGCCAAAAGTCGGCGTATCTTGATGGTTTGAGCGATGTTAATAAAGACCCAAACAAATCGAATAAAAGGGAGACGTTTTAAGATGCAAAACAGCTTTTCCGAAAGCTACCGCGCCGCGGGCGTGGACGTGACTGCGGGTTACAAAGCGGTCGAGCTGATGAAAAAACATGTGGCGCGCACCCGTACCCCCGCCGTTCTCGACACCATTGGCGGTTTTGGCGGCATGCTGATGCCCGACCTGACCGGCATATCCCGCCCTGTGCTTGTTTCGGGCACCGACGGCGTCGGCCCCAAGCTTAAAATTGCCTTTCTGTTGAATAAGCATGACACGGTGGGCATTGACTGCGTGGCTATGTGTGTTAACGACATTGTGTGCTGTGGCGCCAAGCCGCTGCTGTTTTTAGACTATATCGCGCTGGGTAAAAATACCCCGGAGCGGGTGGCGGAGATTGTCGCGGGCGTGGCGGAGGGCTGCGTACAGTCGGGCTGTGCGCTTGTCGGCGGTGAAACAGCCGAGATGCCCGGCTTTTACGCAGAGGATGAATACGACCTTGCCGGTTTTTCGGTCGGCGTCGTCGACCAGAGCAAAATTCTCACGCCTGAAAGCTGTAAAAAGGGAGACGTGCTGATAGCGCTGTCCTCCTCCGGCGTGCATTCAAACGGTTTTTCGCTCGTGCGCAAGGTGTTTGACGTTGAGCACGCCGACCTTGGTGTTTACCATGCCGAATTAGGCGCAACACTGGGTGAAACGCTGTTGACTCCGACCAGACTCTACGTTAAGTCCGCGCTTGCCGCCATTGAAGCGGGCGGCGTGCGCAGCATTGCGCACATTACCGGCGGCGGCTTTTATGAGAATATTCCGCGTGCGTTGCCCGAGGGGTTGTGCGCCCGCATTGAACGTAAGGCTGTCCGTGTGCTGCCGATTTTCGAGCTGCTTGCCAAAACGGGCAACATTCCTGAGCGGGACATGTTCAATACCTTTAACATGGGTGTCGGAATGCTGCTGGTGGCTGACAAAGCCAGAGCCGACGGCATTTTGGCCGCACTTAAAGCGGGCGGCGAGACGGCCTATGTCATTGGCGAGCTGACCGAGGGCGAAAAGGGAGTTGCACTGTGGTAAGGATAGCCGTGCTGGTCTCAGGCGGAGGAACCAATTTACAGGCGCTGATCGACGCCGAAAAACGGGGTGAACTCGTCGGCGGTAAGCTGGCGCTCTGTATTGCTTCTAATGACAAGGCTTTTGCCTTGACACGCGCCCAAAGCCACGGCATGAAAACCGCGGTGGTTTGCAAAGCAAGTTGCGGCGATAGCGGCGCCTATGCGCAGGCCCTGCTGGAGACGCTGCACAATAACGGCATCGAGCTGATTATTCTGGCCGGCTTTATGACCATTTTGCCGACGGCGGTCATCGCGCAATATCGTGACCGTATCATCAATGTGCACCCGTCGCTGATTCCATCCTTCTGCGGCGAGGGCTTTTACGGCTTAAAGGTGCACGAGGCGGCGCTGGCCTGCGGGGTTAAAGTTACCGGTGCAACGGTGCATATGGTCAGCGAGGTGGTGGACGGCGGTAAGATTCTGCTGCAAAAGGCGGTGGAGGTTTTACCCGCAGACACGCCCGAAATGCTGCAAAAGCGGGTGATGCAGGAGGCCGAATGGCAGCTGCTGCCCCGTGCTGCGGCGGTGCTTTGCGAAGAGATCGCACGAGAAAAGGAGACGAAAAACCGATGAAATTGCTGGCGCTTTCAGATATTTTAAGAGAGAACACCTACCCGGGCCGGGGCATTGTCATCGGCAAAAGCGAGGACGGCAGCTGCGCGGTTATCGCTTATTTCATCATGGGCCGCAGCGAGAACAGCCGCAACCGCGTCTTTGCCGAGCGCGACGGCGGCATCATCACTCAGGCGCACGACCCTTCCAAAATGGTCGATCCGTCGCTGATTATCTATGCGCCGGTCAGGGTGCTTGGATCGGCTACCATCGTGACCAACGGCGACCAGACCGATACGGTGTACGATTTTATCAAGGCGGGCAGGCACTTTGAGGATGCGCTGCGCACCCGCACCTTTGAGCCGGATGCGCCCAACTTCACGCCGCGCATCAGCGGCATGGTCAGCCTCGCCGGCGGCGATTTTTCCTATAAGCTGTCAATCCTAAAAAGCTGCGGCGGCAATCCGGATTCTGTCGAGCGGTTTTTTTATGAATACGACCGGCCGGTGGCGGGGCAGGGGCGGTTTATCCACACCTATCAATGCGACGGGAACCCCATTCCATCTTTTGAAGGGGAGCCTGTGCCGGTGGCGATTAACGGCGATATCGACGCCTTTGCCGCATCACTGTGGGCTGACCTGAACCCTGATAATAAGGTCGCGCTCTTTGTGCGTGGCATCGTTCTCTCAACCGGAGAAACCCAAACGCGGATAATCAATAAGTACCGTTAACGCCAGAGGAGGAATCGACGTCATGGCAAAGGAACTGGAACTCAAATACGGCTGTAACCCCAACCAGAAGCCGTCGCGCATTTTTATGGCCGAAGGAACGCTGCCGCTCAAGGTGTTAAACGGCAGACCGGGTTATATTAATTTTTTGGACGCCTTAAACAGCTGGCAGCTGGTTAAGGAGCTGAAAGCGGCGACCGGGCTGGCCGCAGCGGCATCGTTTAAGCATGTCAGCCCGGCAGGCGCGGCGGTGGGGCTTCCGCTTGATGAGACGTTGCGCAGCATTTACTTTACCGGCGAAGCGCAATTGTCGCCTGTCGCTTGCGCCTATGCGCGGGCAAGAGGGGCCGACCGCATGTCCTCGTTCGGCGACTGGATCGCCTTGTCGGATATCTGCGATATTACGGCGGCGAAGCTCATTGAGCATGAGGTGACCGACGGCATTATTGCGCCCGGCTATGACGACGATGCGCTGGCGCTCTTAAAGCTAAAGCGTAAGGGCGGCTATAACATTGTTCAGATCGACCCCGGTTACACCCCCGCACCCGTCGAGCGCAAGGATGTTTTTGGCATCACCTTTGAGCAGGGCCGCAACGAACTTAAAATTGACGCCACTATGCTCGGGAATATTGTCACCGATCATAAGACGCTGCCCGAGAGCGCCAGACTGGATCTGCTGCTGTCTTTAATCACGCTCAAATATACCCAGTCCAATTCGGTGTGCTATGCCAAGGGCGGGCAGGTTATCGGCGTGGGCGCGGGCCAGCAGTCGCGTATCCATTGCACCCGTCTGGCCGGCAACAAGGCTGATATCTGGTGGCTGCGGCAGCATCCCAAGGTGCTGGCGCTGCCCTTCAGATCCGACCTGGCGCGCCCTAATCGCGACAACGCCATCGATATTTATATCTCCGACGACTGTGAGGAGGTGCTGGGCGCTGATGTATGGGCCAATACCTTTACAGTATGTCCCAAGCCGCTGACGGCGGCTGAAAAGAAGGAATGGCTCGCCGGACTGACCGGCGTGTCGCTGGGCAGCGACGCGTTCTTTCCGTTTGGAGATAACATTGAGCGTGCGCACCGCAGCGGTGTTTGCTATGTTGCGCAGCCGGGCGGCTCGGTCCGAGACGATCAGGTTATCGCTACCTGTAATAAATACCATATTGTGATGGCGTTTACAGGTATCCGGCTGTTCCACCACTGAGCTTAAAGGAGATGCGCTGATGGATATTTTAGTTGTAGGCTCGGGCGGGCGGGAGCACGCCATTATTAAAAAGCTTAAAGCTTCGCCCCGTGCCGGGCGTATTTATGCCGCTCCGGGTAACGGCGGCATAGCCGCTGACGCCGAGTGCGTCGCCATTAAGGCGACCGACATTGCGGGTGTCGTGGCCTTTGCCAAGGAAAAAGCGGTTGGTTTTGTCGTTGTCGCACCTGACGACCCCCTGGTGCTTGGCATGGTCGATGCGCTCAACACAGCAGGTATTCCCGCGTTTGGCCCGACCGGAGCCGCCGCCGCCATTGAGGGCAGCAAGGTGTTCTCAAAAGGGCTGATGAAGCAGTACGGCATTCCGACCGCGGCGTATGAGACCTTTGAGAATGCGGATGAGGCGATTGCCTATCTCCGGCAGCAGAACCGCTACCCGGCGGTCATCAAGGCCGACGGGCTGGCGCTGGGCAAGGGCGTCGTCATTCCCGAAAGCGAGGAAGAGGCTATCCGCGCGGTTCGTGCAATGATGGAGGAAGGGGCGTTTGGCGAAAGCGGCCGCCGCATCGTCATTGAGGAATTCTTGACCGGTACCGAGGTATCGGTGCTGGCGTTTACCGACGGCAGCATTGTTGTGCCGATGGCATCTTCAATGGATCACAAGCGCGCATTTGACAATGACGAAGGCCCCAACACCGGTGGCATGGGCACCATCGCACCCCACCCGCTGTACACGCCTGCATTGCAGGCGCGTTGCATGGAGGAAATCTTTTTGCCGACCGTCCGCGCGATGAAGCAGGAGGGACGCGAATTCCGCGGCTGCCTTTATTTCGGGCTTATGCTCTGTGCGGATGGCCCCCGTGTCATCGAATACAACTGTCGCTTTGGCGACCCCGAAACGCAGGTGGTGCTGCCGCTGCTTGACGGCGATCTGCTCGAGATTATGCAGGCAACCGCCGGGGGGCGGCTTGCAGATGTCCACGTTGGCCAAAGTGCCGGTGCCGCGGCTTGTGTGATTATCGCGAGCGGCGGCTACCCGGCAGCCTATAAGAAAGGCTATGCCGTCCATGGGCTGGACGAGCAAGGCGGCGCTGCGGGCGTGACGGTTTATCACGCCGGTACGGCGCTGGAGAATGGCGTGTTTAAGAGCTACGGCGGCCGGGTGCTCGGCGTTACCGCTACCGGCGATACGCTGGTTGCTGCGCTGGATAAGGCTTATGCGGCAGCGGCGAATATCGGGTTTGAGGGCAGCTTTTACCGGCACGATATCGGTAAAAAGGTGCTGTGATCGGTTTTTAACTTATAAAAGCGTCCGCTCTTGTCAGAGCGGACGCTTTTATGGCGCTTGATATGCTTTGTCGGGGACATGAAATAGCAATGTGTTATTGCGCTGGCGCAGAATTTGTCGTTAGGACTGTTGAGGATTGCTCGCGCCACGGACTTTGGGGGCAGTTCTTCGCTGGCGCGAGGGCTTGTCGGCAGGACGGCCGGAGGTTGCACCGCTACCCGCGGAGAGCCTGCTTTTTCTGCCGTCATAAAAAGTAGGCAAAAAGACCGCTTAAGGGAGGGACCTTGTCTCGGTTCCCTCCCTTAAGAAGCCCTCCTTTCCATCGACTAAAGAGAGGGCGCTCGCCGCCCCTCTCTTTAGAATCTCGCCCCCAATTATAGGCCAAAAGTCCATCTGCTGCGGCAGGTAACGCGCTTTTAGGTTAACTACTGCGTAAAGTTTGCACTCAAGGCAGGGC
>JAEWYJ010000145.1 GCA_023395695.1 Bacillota bacterium
ATTCAGATACGCGGCGGTGGGCCGGTGGCCGCTACGCGGGTTAATATCCCTTATGTTTTAGCCATATTGCTTATTTACCTGTTTATTCTTTACGCCACCTTTGGCGGCTATCACACCGTTACCAAAACCGACGCTTTTAACCTTATTGCGCTGTCGGTGGGGTTAATTATGGTTTTTTTGGTTGTGGTGCCGCGGGCGGGCGGTATTGTGGCCATCCATCAAAAGGCCGCCCAAATCAGCGGATGGGCCTATCCTGCCATGCCCTATGCCACCGACAGGGGCGATCTGCTGCGGTTGTTCGGCAAGGGCAAGTTTGCGCCGCTAATGAGCGGAACCATGTTTTTTGGCTGGGGGCTGGGGCTTGCCGCTAATCCGCAGTATATTATCCGCATGATCTCGGCCAAGGATCAGAAAACCTCTAAAAGAACGGTTCAATGCTCGATGGTTTATCTGGCTCTGCTGTATTTTGCGCTGCTGTTCATTGGTCTGGGTATGCGGGTCATGTTCCCGGCCATCGACGAGGTGACCGAGACCGACGGTATTTTTGTGCATGTAATTAACAATTTGCTTTACGGGCCGTGGAGCGGGTTTTTCCTGTTCAGCATTATTGGGGCCTGCATTTCCACCGCCAATTCCGAGCTGCTGCTGATTGCATCTGCCTTCAGCTATGACATTGTCGGTACGCTGCGCAAAAAACCGCTCGGCGAGTCGGCGTTGCTCTCGCTTTCCCGTCTGAGTATTTTTGTGGGCGGAACCGTTTCGCTGCTGCTGTCCATCCATCCCCCCGCCAGCCTTTTGACCTATGGCGGCGATTTGTGGGGCGTTTTTGGCGTGACCCTATTTCCGACGCTTTACGGCGCGTTGCTTTACCGGCACACAACGCGGCAGGGGGTATGGGCCGGCCTTTGCGCGGGCCTTTTGTGTCTGGCGCTGTTTTACCCGCCGTATTTTGCCGGAGAATTGGAGCTGCACCCGGCCTTTCCGGGTACGGTGGCGGCAACGGTCTGCTTTTTGGCCGTTTCCCGCCTGACCTGTGGACACAGCCACCGGCCCGGTATGCAGGAGGATATGAAATGACCTATAAAATTTTGATTATTGACGACGAATATCTGATACGCCTGTCGCTGCGCGAGGGCTTGAGCGATCTTGGACATCAGGTGGAAACAGCCGACAGCATTGAAAACGGGCTGTTGCTTGTCGAGCGGTTTGCGCCGCATTTTGTATTGCTGGATAACCGCTTGGGCGAGCAGCGGGGCATGGACTATATTGAGGCGATTAAAAAGCTCGACGACGATATACAAATTGTGCTGATGACCGCTTACGGCTCAGTCTCGCAGGCGGTGGAGGCGGTTAAGCGCGGGGCTTACGACTATATTTTAAAGCCCTTTGATCTGGACGCCCTTGACCTGATGATTGGCCGCTGCATGGACCAGCTTAAAACCAAGCGCAACCTTGGCCTGATTTCTACTCCCAAATATGCCTTGGTTGGCGACAGCGCCGCCATACAGAATATTCGCCGGCAGATTGGCGTGGTGGCACACAGCGACGTCGATGTGCTTATACGCGGTGAAACGGGCACCGGCAAAGAAGTGGTAGCCAATCTCATTCATCACAACAGCGCGCGCCGGCAGCTTGCCATGGTAAAGATTAACTGTGGGGCCATACCCGAAAATCTGCTGGAAAGCGAGCTGTTCGGCTACGAGCGCGGCGCTTTCACGGGTGCGGCCAAGACCAAGCGGGGACTTTTGGAGCTGGCCAATGGCGGCACAGTTTTTTTGGATGAGATCGGCGAGCTGCCCCTTGCAATGCAGTCAAAGCTTTTAACCTTTTTGGAGGATCGGCGCTTTAAGCGCGTCGGCGGGCTCAACGATATTGAGGTGAACGTGCGGGTTATTGCCGCCACCAACCGCGACCTGGGTCAGGCCATCGGGCGCAAGGAGTTCCGTGAGGATTTGTTTTACCGTTTAAACGTCATGCAGATTGCTATTCCCCCGCTGCGGGAACGCCCGGAGGATATTATTCCGCTGTGCAACTTTTTTCTGGCGCATTTCAACCGTAAATTCGGTAAGGATATTTCGGGCATTGACCCGCACTTTGCCGAGGAGCTGACCGAGTATTCGTGGAAGGGCAATGTGCGCGAGCTGCGCAATGTGCTTGAGCGGTGCACACTGTTTTGCGAGGGCAGCCTGCTGGGCAGGTCGGCCTTTTTGGAGGCGCCCTTCCCCCCGTCAAAGGTGCCGCAGGCCGCATCGGTTCAAAGCAATGCGGCAGGCGCACCGGATTTTGGCGAGGAGGGCATCAGCCTGCCGCAGCTTTTAGAGCGCATTGAGCGCGACTGCATTGACAGGGCGCTTAAAATCAGTGGTAATAATTATTCCAGGGCTGCGGCGCTTTTGGGCATTACGCGGTTCACCCTGCGCCGAAAATTGGAGCAGCAGGGTGAATAGATGCAGCGGCGCAGCTGCTTAAACTTTAATACCGGAAGGTTTTTTCAACGGGTTATAATCGGCTTGACTCTATTATAAAACCGCCGCGGCAAGGTTGCCGCGGCGGTTTTGTCGTTACTGAAAAACGGCGTTCCATGCCCGCATTCTCATCCTGAACCGGCTCAAAAATTTTGGGCAATCTATTCGCCGTTTTATTGCGTATTGGCACAGGCTGTGCGATTTTGCACGCCGGTCATGTGCGCAGACGCACAGACGCACAGGCGGAAAAATGCAGCTTGTACAAACTTTATCCGGACGTATTGTGGAAGATGTGCTGAGAAATCCCCATAAAATAGCGAAAAACGTCGCCTTACAAGTTGGCACCATAATTGCTTAATATATAGGCGACACTACAATCAGAAGGAGGAAGTTTTATGTATAAGGTAGACCTGAACAGCGATCTTGGCGAAAGCTTTGGCGCTTACACCATCGGCATGGATGCCGAAATTCTTAAATATGTCTCCTCGGCCAACGTGGCCTGCGGCTGGCATGCAGGCGATGCTGTCGTGATGGAAAAGACGGTTGCCGATGCCGCTGCCGCCGGCGCTGCCGTGGGCGCGCACCCCGGGTTCCCGGATCTGATGGGCTTTGGCCGGCGCAACATGGTGGTTACCCCCGCCGAAGCAAAAGCCTATGTCAAATATCAGCTCGGTGCGCTTATGGCGTTTACAAAGGCCAGGGGCATTCCCATGCAGCATGTTAAAGCCCACGGTGCGCTTTATAATATGGCCGCGGTGGACGAAGCGCTGGCCGAGGCCATCTGTCAGGGCGTTTACGAGGTGGACTCCGGGATTATTCTGCTCGGGCTTGCCAACAGCAAAATGATCTCAGCTGCCGAAAAGATTGGGCTGCGCGCGGCTTCTGAGGTGTTTGCCGACCGCGCTTATAACGACGACGGCACGCTTGTTTCAAGAAAGCTGCCCGGCTCGGTCATCCACGACAAGGAGCTTGCCATTGCCAGAACGGTGCAGATGGTAACGCAAGGCACCGTTGAGACGGCGTCGGGCAAGGTCATCGGTATTAAGGCCGATTCCATCTGTGTGCATGGCGATAACCCCAGCGCGCTGGAGTTTGTTAAAAACATTCGCGAAACACTTGAGAAAAACGGCGTGACCATCTGCAATTTAACGCAGCTTTAAAAAATGTCGCAGGGCCTGCCGGCGTCAACATCCGCCGACGGCAGGCAAAACCACGCGGTAACCGCGGCCCGTGCTTACACGTTGCTGTCAGGCCATTAAATCTGCTTGCCTGTCCGCGCGCTGTCTTGCGGCCAACGGCACCGAGACCGACTTGATGAACAGGAGGAAAAAATTGTTATGAGCAACAAAGAGAAACTGAGCGCATCTTTTGACGCTAAGCCTGAGAAAAAGAGTGCAGCCGTCCTGATAGGGGCCGCCTTCTTAATGGCAACCTCCGCGATCGGCCCCGGATTTTTGACCCAGACTACCATGTTTACCTCTCAGTATATGGCATCGTTTGCCACCGTCATTCTGTGCACCATTCTGTTGGATATTACCACACAGGTCAACGTCTGGCGTATTATCGGCGTTTCCGGTATGCGCGGGCAGGATGTCGCCAACAAGGTGCTGCCGGGCCTGGGCTACTTTGTCGCGTTTCTTGTGGCGCTGGGCGGGCTTGCCTTTAACATCGGCAATGTCGGCGGTGTTTCGCTGGGCCTTAACGCCATGCTTGGCATTCCCAGCAAGGCGGGCTACATTATTGGCGGTCTGCTGGCCGTTGGTATTTTTCTCTCCAAGGATGCCAAAAAGGGCATGGATACCATAACAAAGGTGCTGGGCGCCATCATTCTTGTCGCTATTCTGTACGTGGCCATCAGCTCCAGACCGCCTGTCGGACAGGTGGCGGTCAAGGTGTTTGCGCCTGACGATCCTATAGCGCTGTTCTTCCCAATGATTACGCTGCTTGGCGGTTCCTGCGGCGGTTACATTACCTTTTCGGGCGCGCACAGACTGCTTGACGCCGGTATATCCGGCAAGGAGAACCTCGGTCAGATTCAGCGCTCTGTTCTGACCGGCATTGCGGTTTCGGGCACGGTGCGTGTGCTGCTGTTCTTGGCCGTGTTCGGCGTCTGCGCCGCGGGCGGCGCCAACGCTATCGGTGCGATTGCGGCGGCCACCAACCCTGCGGCTGAAGCGTTCCGTCTGGCGGCCGGCGAAATTGGCTACCGTCTGTTCGGTGTTGCACTGTTTGCGGCGGGTGTTACCTCGGTGATCGGCGCAGCGTTTACTTCGGTTTCGTTCCTCAAGACACTGCACCCCTTTATCGAAAAAAATGAGAAATGGTTCATTGTCGGCTTCATCACCGTGTCTACGCTGATTATGACTATTCTTGGCGGCGCCAAGACATTGCTTGTGGCGGCCGGTTCGCTCAACGGCTTGATTCTGCCGATTACGCTTGGCACCATGCTGCTGGCCTCGCGCAACAAGGCGATTGTCGGCGAGGACTACAGGCACCCGACTTTCTTGATTGTCGCAGGCGTGCTGGTGGTGCTGCTGACCGGCTATGTCGGTATTCAGGCGGTGCCCAAGCTTCTGAACATCTTTGCCTAAAGCGATGCCGCGGGCGCGCCACGGTTTTTCAAACTGGCGGCGCGCCCGCTAAATACAGGAACAAGGAGGCTTTTATCTGATGCAGGATGTTCGTTTTTTAATGACCGGCGACACCTCGGTTCTGGTGGAGTTCGGCAACGAAATCAGCACCGAAATCAACGCGCGCATACGCGCTTTTAATATTGCGTTGGAGACAAAGAGCGTGTCCGGCATTGTGGAAACCGTGCCCACCTACCGTTCGCTGACCGTGCATTACCGGCCTGAGATTATCCGCTACGAAAAGCTGCGCGATACGCTTGCGGGGCTGCTGAGCGGCTTGGATGACGTGGCAATTCCCCCGGCCTCAGTCGTGGAAATTCCGACGCTTTACGGCGGCGAGATGGGGCCGGATATTGGTTTTGTCGCCGAGCACAACCACAAAACGGTCGAAGAGGTTATCCGTATCCACAGCGAGCCGGAATATTTAATCTACATGCTGGGGTTTACGCCCGGCTTTCCGTACATGGGCGGTATGAGCGCCGAAATTGCCACGCCGCGTCTGACCAGTCCCCGCGTTAAAATTCCGGGTGGCTCGGTGGGTATTGCGGGCAGTCAGACCGGCGTTTACCCGATTGACTCGCCCGGCGGCTGGCAGCTTATCGGCAAAACGCCCCTGAAGCTCTACGACGCGCAGCGCGAGACGCCGATACTGTTGCAGGCGGGGCAGTACGTCAAGTACCGTCCAATTGATCAGGCCGAGTTCGACGACATTGCCGCGCGGGTTGCCGCCGGCAGCTATACCGTCAAAACATACAGCAGGGAGGGTTAACTATGGGCATGACGATTAGCAGCGGTGGCTTTTTAACCACCGTGCAGGATGCGGGACGCACCGGCTACCAGCAGTTCGGCGTGCCTGTTTCAGGCGTTATGGACCCACGCTCCTTTGCACTGGCCAACCTCCTTGTCGGCAACGACAAGGACGAGGCGGTGCTGGAGTTAACCATGATGGGCCCCGCCGCCAGCTTTGACGAAGCCAACATTATTGCGGTGACGGGCGGCAATTTATCGCCCGCTTTAAACGGCTCGCCAATGCCGATGTACCGCGCTGTTTTGGTTAAGCCGGGCGACAGACTGACGTTTGGCATGCAGGTTTCGGGCTGCCGGGCCTATCTGGCAGTGGCGGGCGGCTTTGACATAGCGCCGGTCATGGGCAGCCGTTCAACCTATCTTAAAGCGCAAATTGGCGGTGTCGAAGGCCGAAAGCTCGGCAAGGACGACCGCCTGGCCTTCCGTTTGCCTAAGACCGAGCTGCCGAATCTGACGCAGGGGCGCTGCGTTCCGCCGGAGGATTTTACCGCGGCCCATAAGACGCTGCGGGTGGTCATGGGCCCCCAGGACGACGCCTTTACCGCGAAGGGTCTTAAAACCTTTTTGAGCTCAACCTATTCGGTGACCAACCAATTTGACCGCATGGGCTGCCGCTTAGAGGGAGAGATTATTGAGCATCTCAAGGGTGGCGATATTATTTCGGACGGCATTTCAATGGGTGCTGTGCAGGTGCCCAGCGCAGGCCAGCCGATTATTATGCTGGCCGACCGCCAGACCACCGGTGGCTATACGAAGATTGCCAATGTGATTACGGCGGATTTCCCGCTTATTGCCCAGTGCAAATTTGGCGATACCATCCGCTTTAAGGCGGTGACGGTTACCGAGGCGCAGGACATTTACCTCTCCAATCTGCGGCGGCTTGACGCAATACGTACCGACCTTGATTTGCCGCGGGAGGCGCCTGGCCCATGGGAATTTACCGTCAATGTTAACGGAACCGACTACCGCTGCCGCGTGGCGCAGCGCTGAAAACAGCAGAAAGGGAGACGGATATGGCACGCTATGACATTACGCCCTATATCAGCATGAGTCCCGCTGAGGTGCGCCAGCGCATACGACAAGGGGAGATTACGTTCCCGACCGCTGGTATGTGCGCGGGTTTTGCGCAGGCAAACCTTATCATTCTGCCCGCGGATTATGCGGCGGATTTTAAGGAATACGCCGCCAGAAATCCCTTCCCCTGCCCGGTGCTTGAAATTGTTGAGGGCACACCGCAGACGCATCTCATGGGTGAGGACGGCAACATAGTCACCGATATCCCGGAATATTTTATTTACAAAAACGGCGTCTTTTCAGAGCGGGTCAGCGACGCCTCCGCCTTTTGGCAGGACGGCTTTGTCGGCTTTTTAATCGGATGCAGCTTCTCGTTTGAAGAGGCGCTGATTAAGGCCGGCATTGAGGTGCGGCACATCGCCACCGGCCGTAACGTGCCGATGTACAAGACCAATATACAGACCGTCAAGGCCGGCCCGTTTGAGGGGCCGATGGTGTGCAGCATGCGCCCCATGACGCCTGAAAATGCCAAACTGGCCTATGAGATTACCCGGCAGTATCCCAATGTGCACGGTGCGCCGGTGCATATGGGCGACCCGGCCGAGGTAGGCGTTACAGATATTATGAAGCCGGATTACGGCGAGTCGGTGGAGATCCGGGAGGGCGAGATATCGGTGTTCTGGCCCTGCGGCGTTACCCCGCAGGCGGCAATTGAGGCGGCAAAGCCCCCAATTGTCATTACCCATTCGCCGGGGCATATGTTTATCACCGATATTAAAAATGCCGAGCTCAACGACTTTTTAGAGGCGCAGAAGCATAAGTAACGCGGTAAACGGCCCATCGCTTAACACGGCGTGCTGCCTCTTGGTTCGCCACTGTACCGTTTGCTTGCGTGAAAAGGTTCGCATAGGTGCATTTCTCAAAAACCAAAAACCGGGCCTGAACACAGGCCCGGTTTTTGGTTTTTGTAGCATCTGGATACTAAAGCGCTCATGTACTCAGGAGCGGGTTGACGCCGAAAGCATCTTTTAGGCACAGGGGCCAAAAGGCCATAGCGCCAGATGTTATTTTTCGTAATATTCAATCAGACCCTGTGTGCCGTTGTCGCCCTTGCCTTCATCCTCAAGCGATTTATACATTCGCAGAACCTGCCCCAGAATATCCAGCGACAGTCCGGTGGCCTCGGCCTCCTGCTGTGCGAGGGTCATATCCTTGATGAAATGCTTGATATAAAAGCCGGGGGCAAAATCTCCGGATACCATTTTGGGCGCGACCTTTTGCAGCTGCGCGCTGGCTGCGGAGCCGCAGCCAATGGCTTTAAGCGCCGCATCAAGGTCGAGCCCTGCGGCGCGGGCGTAGGCCACCGCTTCGCACACGCCGGACACGGTTCCCGCAATGACAATTTGATTGGCCATTTTGACATGCTGACCGCTTCCGGCAGGCCCCTCGTAAAAAATATTGGTGCCCATGGCCTCAAATATCGGCCTGCAGGCCTCAAACGCGGGTTTATCTCCGCCGACCATAATAGACAGGGTGCCTGCTCTGGCTCCGCCATCACCGCCCGAAACAGGCGCGTCGAGTGCAAAAAGGCCGCGGGTTCGGGCCGCTTCGTAAATGCGCTTGGAAAGCCGGGGGCTGGTCGTGGTCATGTCAATAAGATATGCGCCCGGCTTTGCGCTTGCAAGGATGCCCGCCTCGCTAAAGTAAACCTCTTCCACATCCTTGGGGTAGCCGACTATCGTGATAACCGCGTCGCGCCCAGCAGCACATTCGGCCACACTGTTGCACCAGATCAGCCCCTCGTCAATCAGGGCCTGTGCTTTTGACTTGGTGCGGCTGTAGATGAACACGTTAAAGCCATGCTTGCTCAAATTGCGTGCCATCGATTCTCCCATGACGCCTGTACCGATAAATCCAATGTTTTTCATGCTTGTTTCCTCCTGTAATGTCAAGTTAAGAGACGGGCATTATTCCGAGAATTCCTTTTCGATATTATCCTTCATGCGAATAATAAGAGACAATGCCTGCGCGCGCTCCTCGGCAGAAAAACCTTCGAACAAAAGCTCGTGCAGCCGGTCGACAATTGCAAAAAGCGTTTCCTCCCGCGCGAGAGCGGCAGAGGTCGGGAAAACATGATTGACGCGGCGGTCATGCTCGTCGGGTGTGCGATAGGCCAGCCCGCATTCCTCAAGCTGTGCAACGCTGCGCGCCGTTGTTCCCTTGTCCATGCCCAACGCGCAGGAAAGCTGCTCCTGCGTGACGCCTGGACAGCGGCAAAGATGCAGCAAAAACGGCAGCTGTCCCGCATCAAGCTGAGAGCTTTGCAGCTCGCGGGCAAAATAGCGTCGGGTATACCGGTAGATCATCGAAATAAATTTATTGGCGGGTACTGTTCGGCTCATGCTTTTCCCTCCGTTTTCATCTGGTCGGCAAGCTTATGGTTTAAGTCGCGCAAAAACCCGCGGCTTAAATAGACGGCCAGGGCAAAGCAGAGAACGTCGGACACGGGCTGCACCAGCTGCACGCCCAAAAGGCCGAACAGCGCAGGTAAAAGCAGCGTGCCCGGCAAAAAGAAGATGCCCTGCCGTGCGCTGGCCAGCAGCATGGCGGGCTTGCTTTGCCCCGTACATTGCAGATACATGTTGCACATAATAAAAAAACTTTGCAGCGGCAGCGCAAGACATTGCAGACGCAACGCCGTGGTGCCGATTGCGATAACCTCAAGGTCGTCCCGCCGGAAGGCGGCAATAGCCTGAGGCGCCAGCAGAAACATAAGCGTGCCCGCGCTTACCAGCAGCAGGAGCGAAACCTTGACGCAGAACCAGAAGGACTCCTTGACGCGGTCAAACCGCTTTGCGCCATAATTAAAGCCGCATACCGGCTGAAAGCCCTGCCCGAAGCCGATCATAGCCGAAATGACAAACATCATCAGGCGGGTTACGATGCTGATGGCCGCAATGGCCGGATCTCCGAACGGCTTACAGCAGCGGATCATAAATACCATTGCAACACTGGCCAGACCCTGACGGAACAGCGACGGCGCGCCGCCGACAACAATTTCGGCCAACAGCTTAAACGACAGCCGCAGGTTATTCATTTTAAGCGGCAGCGTGCCCTGCCGGCCAAGGTTAAAATATAACAAAATTAAAAAGCTGACAAACTGGCTGATGATGGTCGCCAGCGCCGCGCCGCTGATACCCATGCCCATTCCAAAAATCATCAGCGGGTCTAAAAACATGTTGAGTATGCCGCCCGACATTATGCCGATCATGCCGTAAAAGGCGCTGCCCTGCCCGCGCAGCGAGGTGTTGAGCACAAAGTTTGCCGCCATATAGGGCGCGCCGATCAGAATATAGCGCGCATAGTCGCGGGCATAAGGTGCGATGCTCTCGGTGGCGCCCAAAAGCAGGACAAGCTCATCAAGGAAACAAAGCCCCGCGACCGCCAGCAGCGCGCCGAAAACCAGCGACATGACAAAGGCCGTCGCAACCGACTCGGAGGCCTCCTGCCGGCGCTTTTCCCCAAGCAGGCGTGAAACCTGCACCGATGAGCCGATGCCAAAGGTAAAACCCACAGCTTGAATAACGCTCATCAGCGAGAAAATGACCCCGACTGCGGCAGAAGCGCTTGTACCGATTTGGCTGACAAAATAGGTATCGGCCATATTGTAGATAGCCGAGATAAGCATGGCGGTAATGGTGGGCAGCGCGAGACGCCCTATCAGCCGCGGGATGGGCGTTTGGGTCATGACGAGGTATTTTTGGTCCTGTTGTGCCTGAAATGATGCTTCAATATCCATAAAAAACAACGAGTCCTTTCGTAAGGGGGTGTCCTTAAAAGCATAGCACCCAAACAAAACGTTGTCAATGCAACTATTGCAGCCCTAACTCAAAATGCTGTTGAAAATACAGCGGCCGCTTTGGTTAAAAAGGCAAATGCGCCGCTATGCAGAGCTATTATAAAGCTCTAATGGCGCTATCGGCTATAACGCCGGTTGAAATTATATAAGCACAATATATTTTTTACGTGAAAATTATTTTTGCAAAAAGACAAGGCAATAGTCAAAAATTTGTGAAATGCACACTTTTAAGCATAACACTGTACTTATATTCTTAAAAATTACTAAAAAACAAGCGACAAACACTGTGACGTAAAAACGAATTCCGTAAAATTAGCGAATATTTTTTTAGCTAAATTGACCATAAAAAATGCTTGCGAATAAAAGGGGCATTCTTAAAAAGCTTAATTTGATGCGGTTTTTAAGCCCGGTTGACCATTGGCGCCGTTTATCTGCGCTTTAAAGAAAGCAGGCTGCCGCGTCGCAGCAGCCTCGCAGTTTATTGCGGCAACGGCGCGGCTGTGCTATAATTACCCATGAAAATGTTCGCTGCCAAAGGGTAACGATAAGGAGGAATATCAATTGCAGTATTCGCACGAAGTTGAACAGATGCAGCAGGTGCGCTGCCTGCACTGTCATGGCCCTGCGCCAATTCCTGAAGAAGGCAAATGGATCAGAGCCAAGGAGATTACCGACATTTCGGGGCTTTCGCACGGTGTGGGCTGGTGTGCGCCGCAGCAGGGCACCTGTAAGCTGACCTTGAATGTTAAGGACGGCATTATTGCAGAGGCGCTGGTGGAGACAATCGGCTGCTCCGGCATGACGCATTCGGCGGCAATGGCGGGCGAGATTCTGCCCGGCAAAACCATCCTTGAGGCGCTTAACACCGACCTGGTCTGCGACGCCATCAACGTTGCGATGCGCGAGATTTTCAAGCAGCTGGTTTACGGCCGCACCCAAACCGCTTTCTCCGAGGGCGGACTGCCGATTGGCGCCTCGCTGGAGGACCTTGGCAAGGGGCTGCGCAGCCAGACCGCAACCATTTTTTCGACCGGCGCCAAGGGCGTGCGCTATCTCGAAATGGTTGAGGGGTACATTCTTGAGATGGCACTTGACGAAAATCGTGAGGTCATCGGCTATAAGTTTGTCCGGGTGGGCAAAATGCTTGAGGATATCCGCCACGGTGTGGACGCAAAGACAGCCTATGAAAAAAACATAGGAACCTATGGTCGGTATGAAGGCGCAGCCTCCTACATCGACCCTAGAGAACTCTAAGGG
>JAEWYJ010000148.1 GCA_023395695.1 Bacillota bacterium
GCTTCCGGCAGCGGGAGCATTTTTGAATCGGCCGATGCGCCGCCCTTTAAGATTATTTTGGCGCACGGCACCTCTGAGACACAGCTTGGTGGCCTGAACTGCACAACATTTGCCTCTGAGGTGGAAAAGCGCTCCAACGGCAAGATTACCGTTACCGTTTATCCGAACGGGCAGCTTGGCTCCGATGCGGAAAACTTTACGAGCACCCAGCAGGGCACCATTCAGATGTGCTGGGCGGCCACCGGCTCTATCGCCAGCTACGTCACCGACCTGAACATTCTGAGCATGCCCATGAAGCTGACCGATATCAATGAATGCTATGCGCTTTGCGAATCCGGAACCGAGTTCCGCGAGGCCATTAACACGACCTTTGAAGACAACGGCCTTGTTTGCCTTGCGCTGCATCCGACCGCCTTTCGTACGCTGACCAGCAATAAAAAAATCACCTCCATGGCTGATCTCAAGGGCCTGAACCTGCGCACCATGGATGACCAGTACCAGATCGAATTCTGGAAGAACGTTGGCTGCAACGCTACGCCGCTGGCCTTTTCGGAGCTTTATATCGCGCTCCAGCAGGGGCTGATGGATGCTGAGGAGAATCCGCTGGATACAGTTCTCAATAATAATCTTGGCGAAGTGCAGAAATATATTATCTCAACCAACCATGTGCCGTTTGTTTCCACCTTTATTATGAATAAGGCATTTTACGATTCTATGCCGGCCGAATATCAGGCGCTGGTTACTCAGGTTCTCGAGGAAATTGCGCTTGACGACCTGAACAACTATGAGGCCGACAACACAAAGACGCTGACAACGCTCAATGAGAAGTACGGCTGCGAGTTTATCACACTGGACGAGGAAACCATCGCCCAGATGAAACAGAGCGCAGAGCCTGTATGGAGTAAAATGGAAGCTGAATTGGGCGGTATTTCCGTCCCGTTCAACAATACCCTTGCGGAAATTAAATAATGCGCATGGTCACCTGCAAATAAAGATATTTTGGAAAGTGGGATCTGCAAAAAATGAGGCTCGAAAATAAGATGGCAGTCATTGTGGGCGGTGCTTCGGAAATGGCAATGGCGGCTGGCAGAATGTTCTTAAAGGAAGGGGCCAGTCTCTTCCTGATTGATTGTAACGAGAAAGGTATGGCGGACTTTAAAAACGATTTGCCGGCGTATGCCGGCCGCATCACAACCTATACGGCGGATGTGACATCCTGCGAGCAGATGGGCGGCGCGATGGCGGCAGCCGAAAAAAAATTGGGACGCATTGATATTCTGGTGAACACCGCCGGAATCATCCGGCACCATCCCATTGACGAAATGACCTTTGAGGATTGGCAGTCGGTTATCAATGTCAATCTGACAGGATACTTTAATTCCTGCAAGGGCGCAGTTCCGTATATGAAAAAGTGCAATTATGGGAAAATCGTTAATATATCCTCTATCGGCGGTAGAACCGGACGACCCGGCGTCGGCGTAAATTATGCGGCGGCCAAGGCCGGCATTGTGGGCATGACGATGCTGCTCGCAAAGGAACTGGCGTCCAGCCATATTACCGTCAATGCCATTGCCCCAGGGCCTCTGAAAGGAAAAATGTTTGATTCCATGACCCCGGAGAATCAAAAGAATCTGTCGGTAGGCATTCCGCTTGGCTTTTTAGGGGATATGGACCAGATCGCTTATGCAATCACTTATCTCGCCAGCGATGAATCAGCGTATGCGACCGGTGAGGTATTGGACATCAACGGCGGGCTATATATGTAGCAGCGGGAGCTGTTTGGCGCTGTGTTAGCAGCCGCGAGTACATAGACCGGCAACGGGTACGGGCGTTTTACAATATGCTTGGGATTTCCCGGCATACCGTAAATGGATCCACACCATTATTACAGCTATCTTCAATCAGAGCAGGAAGCTTAAGCCTGCTCTTCTCCAACCATAGAAATCAGGCGGGGTTCCGGTAAGGAACCCCGCCTGATTTCTCAGCCTGTCAAAAAGTCGCCAAGTGGCGGCTTTTTGGTCAAATAAAGGCGAGCATAAAGGGGGCGACGAAATGGAAAATTGGGGAAAAGACGGACGGCGCGATGTGGTTGTCATAGATTTAGAGGCACTGGTGACGGCGGACTATTGGTTGCGGAAAATAGAGCGGGTAATGGATTGCGAATGGCTGTACAACAGCCTAAGCCCCTACTACTGTCGCGACAATGGCAGGAACGGAACAGACCCAGTCGTACTGGTGAAGATGGTGCTGATACAGCATCTGTTCGGGAGTTCCTCTTTGCGGCAGATACGGCGCAAAATTCTTGTAAGCAAAGTGCAGGCTTCTTTGCCGACGGTTTTAACCGCGCTTCCTCGGAATTTTTATAGTTTAAAACAGTGCCGGGCTTTTCTGACGCCATAGTATAAATAAAAACGCATTTAAATCGGCTGTTGTTTATTCAGGCAATAATTTTCGGATGATTTGCCGAATATACTGACTGTGAAGGGGGCTGGGGCTATGTACACGCAGATTATAAATCCAAGTGTCGCCGCTTATAGCGCTGAAACAGACAAGTTTCTGGGTGATGCGCGTTTTAAGCTGACACTTTCGGTCGAGCAGGCGTTGCTGGATTGGATGAACTACGGCATTTCGCCAAAATCTTTGATTATGGTTCAGTCAAGCTTTGCGCCGTCTGAAAATTACGTCCCTATTACGCCCAATACAATTTATCACCAAAGAGGGATATTCAGAGCGATGATGAAGGATAACGATACCGGCAAATGGGTGCCGGTGGAGGCGCAGATTACCTACGACTGGCGGTCGCGGACGCCGGAACCGGGCAATTTTATCAGCAGTGTGGAGTTCAGCAACATCAAAGCGGAAAAAGCAATTGATATCCGACGGTAAAACGGATGCGAAGTCCGGGCGCACGGCAAAGAAGCGCCGGAGTTGTCTGCGTGGCATGGGCAATGCACCGGACAATGGCGGGCTGTATATGCAAAAGAGCGGGCTTAATGCCTGCTCTTTTGCATCCTTGCCAACCGACCTGTAGGCCGTTGGGGTTTATTGTAAGCCGAGCTGGGCCTTGGAGTCGACCCTGCCGCCTATGAAAATAACCGAGATATTTGAGCCTGGAGCGTCCGGGCCAATCCAGACGACGGTGAGAATCTCGTTGCGTCCACTGCCCGAGCGGGAAATTTCCACACCGGAGCTGCCGAGAATTTTACAGGTTTGATCATAGGTCATGCCGATGTCAATGGCCAGATAGTCGGCCAGTGTCAGCGCTTTGGGCGCGTCGGAAACGGCGGGGCCTTTCTCCCAGAGGTCGGGGTTCGTAATGCTGTCAAAAATCTGCTCTCCGTACGTTTTGTCGCCGTAACTGGTGTTGGCCCTTACAATTTTACCGGTCGCGTCAAGATTGCTGCCATTATCGTACACAACGGTATCCCCCAGAACCAGCGCCATACAAAAGGCATGATTGCCGCCGTTGCTTAAGACCATAGTCACTTTGTAGGGCTGGGTGGTTTGCATACCGTTGCGGTTGAGATATTCGGCGGTTCCGGAATGGGTGATAAAGACGCCTTCGTTTGTCAGCGCTTTCCAGTTGTGTGTCAGCTTCAAAGAGTCGGGGTTCGATAATTCCCCAGCCAGCATCTGACGCGCATAGTCGGAAATACTGGAATGCAGGTTGGCCATTTTTGTTTCGTATTCAGATAATTCCGGCGGCTTGACCGGGGTTGGTGCTTGGCCTTGAACCCCAAAAGACGCGGCGGATGCTGTGCCTGTTGGCTTGGCAAACCCGGCTGACTGCCGGATGCCCAGTACGAGCACCACGCAGACAAGAAGCGCCGCCAAAATTAATGGCAGCCTGCTTACTTTGGCCCCGGTGGCGTGGGGTGTCACCGGCTGCCCGCAATACCGGCAGAATTTACTGTCTTTTGGAATTTCTTTGCCGCAATGCTCGCATAACACATCTATCATCCTTTTTAAAGTATTGTATTTATTTTACAGCAATAAAAACATCTTGTAAATATGTGGCTGCAAGCGATTTTTTAAAGCCTTTGGCCGGACAGGGCGCGGGCGGACGGCCCGGCATTTAAGGGCGATTGCTTTCGGCTTGCGCCGCTGTGAACCCGGCCCAACCGGCCGCGAAGCGATTTGTCCGCCGCAGCATTGCAACGGATGCTGTTTCGCACAGAAAGCTTTACAA
>JAEWYJ010000160.1 GCA_023395695.1 Bacillota bacterium
GTTTTCCAGTTCACCGACCGGCTGATTGAGCAAATCCGCGCGCACCGCTACCAAAAGTTGCTGCTTTTGTCCGGCAGTCAGGCTGAGCGTCTTGCTGTCGGTTCCCAGTGCATTGACAACCGTAACCGAAGAGAGCATGTCGGCCGTACCCTTAAAAGCCGCATGGGACTGCCGGATCAGCTCGGGCTGCGTCTCAAGCCTGAGCAGCGCCGTACGTGTGTCGGGATACAGGCCATAATACCGGCGTGAAAGGGTTTTGCCGTTTTTAAGCGTATAGTTGATGCGCAGCGCACCGTCTATATTATCCTCTATATCCAGTGCAGCCTTATTGGCAACGTGGGACGCAACCTGCGCCTCGTGCGCCTGAACAATCAGCGTAATCGCCTCCGGCTCGTCAAAGGTATAATTTCTGCCGTAAGCATCGTTGAGCGAAGGCTCATAGCTGTAACGGGCATCATAATTTTCCAGCGACACCGACGCGACCGATTCCGCATTGGGAATGCGCTGCTCGTAGCCGAAGCCGCCGTACATCACACCGCCCACCAGCAGGCAAACGCCCAGCGTGGTCGCCAGCGCCGCAGGCAGTGCCCGGGGGATGGAGCGTACCGTCCGGGTCAAAATGACGTCGCCGATAAAATAGGTAATCCGCGCGCCAACAGCAACCGAGACCAGAAACACCGCCTTGGAGGTCTCAAAGCCAAACACGCCGCAGAACACCGCGCCCAGCATGGCGCCGCCCACCAGCGTACCGACGCTGCGCAGGAACATCTGCAACGGGCCTAAATTGCCGACCGACTCAGCCTGCTCGGACCGGCGTCTTTTATAAACAAACAGACCGATGATAAAGACGGCAATGCCTGCAACCAGCCACAGCGCAATGGCAATATTATTCTCCTGCAGGCTTTTAAGCGAGTTAACGCCGGTTAATGCCTGACGCCCGATCATAAGCGACACCGGCGACAGCCGGTAGGCCACCAGCATGCCGTTGTCGATGTCGTAAAAGCCATACAGAAATGCGCTGCCAATTGCGATAACGGTCATGTACACCGCGGCAAGCGACGCGTTAAGCCCTATTGAAAAGATGGCCGTGTCAAAGGTCGTACCTACGTTGACCGCCGAAAAGGCTGTCAGCGCAAATATGACGAAGGTAATGACCATCCAGCAAAGCAGCTCCAGAAAAATCATGTCCAACGACTGGCCGCCCACCAGAAGCGCGCAGCCTGCTACCAGCGCAAAGTTTAAAATCATGGGTACCCAGATCAGCGTAATGCCGGCCGCCGAGGTAGCCAGATATAATTCGCTTCTCGTCAGCGGCAGCGCGTGGTAAACATCCACAGAACGCTTGTTTTGCATATAGGCAAACAGATTCGTCGCTATGACCACCGGCACAATCAGCGACATGGCTGTAAAAAACACCACGGCAAAGCCGTTATAGATATTAGCCGGTCCAATCATATTAAAGGTGCGTATTGCATTTTCGGGATACGGGTAGCGCAGGTATTCCAGATAGCTCAGCAGGTATTGCAGGCTAAAGAACAGAAAGCCCAGCGCGCCGTAAAAGAGGGCGCTGCCACGGTTGCGGCGCAGAAGGTTTTTATAGACAGGTAAAAAGCGGGCCATATTAAAAGATGATTTTGCTGTAGTCATAGCCGACCGCCTCCATTTCATAGATAAATACCTCTTCGAGGGTCAGGCTGACCGCCTCGCACAGCATGGGCTTGAGCTTTGATACAGCGGCGAGCGCTTCTTTTTCGCCCGCGGCACAGATAATTGTCGCCACGCTGCCGCGGATTTCTTTGGAGATGACCGGCACATCCGCCAGCTCAAGGCTTTCGGGCATCGGCTTAAACACCGCCTGCACCTTACAAAAGCCGAGCTGAATGTGGTCGATGGCGCATTCTAATTTCAGAGCGCCGTGGTGCAAAAGGCCGACACGGTCGCAAAAATCCTCAAGCTCGCGCAGGTTATGCGACGAAATGACGACGGTCATATTGTATTCGGACAGCATATCGGAAATGATGCGGCGCACCGCATGGCGGATGACCGGGTCCAGCCCGTCAAACGCTTCGTCAAGCAGCAGATAGTCCGGCGCACAGGAGAGTGCCAGTATCAGCGCAGCCTGACGGCGCATGCCCTTAGAAAAGTTTGAAAGCTTGCGCCGCGTTCCTATTGGAAACAGCTCGCACAGCTTTTGGTAACGCTTTTCGTCCCAGCGGTGATAGGCGGCACGGTAAAACGCGGCCATGTCCTGAAGCGTTGCCTGCGGATGAAAGTATAAATCGTCCGAGACGAAAAACACCTGCTGCTTTTTCTCCGGGTTTTCAAATACGGCCTCGCCGTCAATGCCAACACTGCCGCCGTCGGGCGAATAGACCCCCGCTATCAGGCGCAGCAGCGTCGACTTACCCGAGCCGTTGGTGCCAACCAAACCGTATATACAGCTTTTTTGAATTTCAAAGCTGACCTGATCGAGCGCGGTGTTGTTCTCAAAGCGCTTGGTGACATTCTCGATCTTAATCATCAGATTTCCTCCCTATAAATTTCATCGGTCATCCGGATGACCGCTTCTTTGGAAACCCCCGCCTTTTTAGCGGTGCGCATAGGTTCCTCAATTGCCTTTAAATGCTGCTCGAGCACAGCCCTTGTCAAATGCTCGCCGGGTGAAATAAAGCTGCCGCGCCCTGCGGCCTGATAAATCAGTCCGCGCAGTTCAAGCTCCTGATAAGCCTTCTGCACAGTGTTGGGGTTGATGCCGATATCGCGCGCGAGACTGCGCACGCTCGGCAGCTGATCATCCGCGACCAGTGCGCCTTTACTGATCAGACTAATAATATTTTGCACAATCTGTTCATATATCGGCACTCTGCTGCGTGTGTCTATTGCAAACATGGCTTGCCTCCTTCTTTTAGGGTTACCAAACAACTAAGAAAGTTTTATGTGTACTAGTTATAGTAGTACATTTAATATATCATGTTGTTTGTTGCTTTGCAAGCCCTTTTTAAAAAAGAATCTCAGACTGATATTTTGCGGAAAACCCGTTGGTATGACTATAGCATTGAAAAAAGCTGGAACGGTTCAAAACCGCTCCAGCTTTTTTATTAAGATTTTTGCTCAGATGGCAGCGCCGGTGCTGGGGTTTGTCGGGGTGCTGCCGCCGTTCGAACCGTTGCCGGTGTTGCCGGTGTTGCCGGAAACCACAACCGCGTCCTTAACAGCCTTATCGGTGATGACAAAGCGTCCGAGGGTGTTGGTGGTAAAGCTCAGGACTTCATCCTCAGCGTCGTAGCTGGAGTTGATGAGGGTGAGCTTGCCGTCGAGGTAGCGGTAGACAAAGAACTTGCCGCCGAAATCGTCGGTGTAGCCTGAGACGTCGATCTCCACAGTGCCGTTGGTAGCAAACTTGGTGCCGGCCGGGAAGGTCAGGAACTCAAAGTTGTTATCCTCGTACTTGTTGAGAATCTCAGCGATGGCATTGTTGTTATGCAGCAGGTTAACTTCCTTCATGCCCGAAACGATAACGGTGTAGCTCCAGTTGTCGTCGGCAAAGGTCACCTTCTTGTTGTTGTTGAGGCCGGAGATTTCGTTGAGCTGGGACTTGGTGAATACGGGGGTGTCGTTGTCGACCTTAATTTCGTCTTCCTTGGCAAGCGAGGCGATGTAATCGTCAGAAACCGTCTTGTAGCCGGTCTCAAACGCCACGGTAACCTCTACTGCGTTTTTGGCAGACTTTTCGGTCAGCTTCATGGAATACTCTTCTTCGGTCGTGACTGCGGGCCAGCCGGCCTTGACCGTTGCAGTAATGTAATAGACGCCGCCGACCTTATCAAGCACAAACTTGGACATGGAGTTGCCCTCGCCGGTGTTGCTGATCTTAAAGCTGTAATTGTCAAGCAGCTCTTCGGTCAGGGGGGTGGCCTGTGCGCCTGCAATGGAAACGGACACGGGGAAACGATAGGTTTCGCCAGGCTCCAGCAGGCTGTCTTTCAATACAAGACCGCTGTCAGCGTCAACGCCGAGCACGATGCTGTTTTTTGGATCTACCGCAAGGGCCGTAGCTGCAACCGAAAGGGACAGCATAACCGCGAGCAGAATAGAAAAGGTTCTTTTCATGTGAAATCCTCCTGATAATTTGTTGTGCGCACTGTCGCGCTGTGTGGTGTGCGGCTCTTGTCGAGCACATGTCAAAGTATAACGTGCTTATTCGCTAAAAGCAATCGGTTTTTGTTACCATTTTGTAATCTATATCGTTATTTTAATTTAAAATTCTACAATTTGGATTATAATATGGTGCAAAAAGCGTTCAAATCCTAGGTTTGTTCATCCGCATTAGTTACAAGTTGTAATTTTTACTTTGATTGACACTTTTGCCGCCAGCAATGCACATTTGCGTAAAACAATTAAACCGACCGGACAAAATATCCGGTCGGTTTTGATGCGCTATTCATCTTAATGTGCAAAATCAAAACACAATTAAACAAAAGCGATTAGTTACCGTTAATCCGCTCCAAAAACAGGCCGCAAGAACGAACTGATTTTTAAGTGTATTAACCAACGCTACATTATATGTATTATGCGGCAGCGCTTGTCTGGGGATTGGTCACAGCCGGCGGATTATTGGCCGGCGCCGGCGTTACCGCACCCTCCGACACGGTCTGTGCGGTGGGAGGCGTATGGCCGCTCCCCGTAGCTGTCTGCGAAACATTCTGGCCGGCGTTGACAAAGCTGCCGCCGTCTACGGAAATTTTCCCGGCATCGAGCAACACGCTTGAAGCCACATAGCTGCCCAGCCTGCTGGTGGTGTAACCAAAGTAACCGTTGTTATTAACGTCTGAAACCAGCGTCAGGGTGTTGTCGTCGCTAATTTCATATAAATATTTGGCGGCTTCGGGCGCCTTAACCTTAAGCACGCTGTCATAAGCGAAGCTGGGGCGGGCATAAAACGAAAGGAACTTAAAGGTTGCATTGGGGTAAGCTCTGGTAATGGCGGTGTTCGCGGTCGTATTGTAGCCCAGATTAAATTTTTTAACTCTGGCCAGCTTGAGGTTATAATAGCTTCCGTCCTCAAAGTCGAGCCGGCAGGCCTCCAGATCCTCGTCGAATTCGACAATAGGCGAGTCGCTGTCGACGTCGTGCTGCGAGCTGCCAATCTCCTCGGTCGCTTCCTTATCGTGGTAGCCTATCGAAAGATCCATCTCATACCAGGAGCGGGAATCCTTACGTTTTTTGTCACGGCTGTTATCGCGTGCTAAAACATAAATAAGCACATCGGCGTCGTCAGCATAAGAATAGTTCGCCTTGGCTCTGAAATGGAAATAGTACTTGTCTCCGTTGTTGAGCTTGACAAACTCCGCTTTTTCAACAATCTTCTTGGCCGTGCTGGAAGAAAGCTCTTCCTTGTCGGCGCTGCTGACGCTGACCGATACGCTGTAGAACTCAAAAAAATCGTCGGTGATGGGGTCGCCCTGCCACTCGCAGTCAAAATAATAATCGGTGCCCGGCCATAGCACGCTGGTGTCCTCTTTAATCGAAAAAATATCCTGATTGTCGTAATCGTCTTTATCTTCGGCTTCATCATTGCGCGCAAACACCGATACCGAAGCAACGCTTAACACCATGGCCACCGCAAGCAGCGCGGTCAGCAGCTTTCTCATAATGCCGTCCCCCTGTTTAACAAAATTCTAAATACTGTAATTAATTATATTATAGCTTATTATTTTTGAAAAGCAAAGGGTGTTGTGACGCATTGTTACAATA
>JAEWYJ010000183.1 GCA_023395695.1 Bacillota bacterium
GATAAATGTAGACAGCTGCCACGAGCACCAGCACGACTACCCAGCCGATGTGTACGCCAAACAGCTTGTCGAGCGCGGCATTCTTGTCAAAACGCGCAATCTTTGCAAAGCCTGCGGCGCCGGGGTCCTTCCACGGACCGTCGCGCAGGTAAGAAACAATGTGCAGTGCAATGTAATTAAGCATCAGTGTGAACAGCGTCTCGTTGGTGTCGAATTTAACCTTGAAGAGCGCAGGGAGCAACCCCCACAGGCCGCCGCCGATCAGTCCGGCCAAAAACATGACGGCAATCAGCAGCCAGTGGTTCCAGCCCGCGCAAAAAAGCGCAAAATAGGACGCGCAAATGGCGCCCATTATAATCTGGCCTTCGGCGCCGATGTTCCAGAACTTCATTTTGAAGGCCAGCGTAACACCCAGCGACGAGATGGTTAGCGGAATGGCATATTTGACAGTGGCCTGAATCGCCATCTTGCTGCGGAAAGCGCCTGACAGGATGGTACCGTAAATTTCGAGCGGGTTGTAGCCGATTGAAAGAATAAACACGCCGCCCGCAAGCAACGAGATAAGCACCGCCTGTAATCGAAGCAGCAGAATCTGGCCGCGGGTCTTTTCGGCGCGCTTAACAATGCGGATAAAAGGGTCATGCTTTACAGCCTTTTGCATCAGGCATCGCCTCCTTCTTCGGGGATAGCCCCGGTCATCATGAGGCCGAGCTGCTCCTTGGTGGCGGTGCGTGCGTTCACAATGCCGGTAATCTTACCGTGGCACAGCACCATAATGCGGTCGGAAAGCTCAAGCAGTACATCTAAGTCCTCGCCGATGTACATGACCGCCACATTGCGGCGCTTTTGCTCGTTGAGCAGGTCATATACGGTATAGGAGGAGTTAATATCCAGTCCGCGTACCGGGTAAGCGGTAATGAGCAGGTTGGGCGCCGATTCAATCTCGCGTCCGAGCAGCACCTTTTGCACGTTGCCGCCGCTTAAAAGCCGCACAGGGGTATCAACGCCGGGCGTTACGATTGAAAGCTTTTTAACCAGTTGCTCGGCTAAGGCTCTGGCCGGCTTTCGGTCAACAAAAAGGCCGCCGCTGGTGTGATAAGACTTGAGCAGCATGTTATCCACCATGCCCATTGAGGCAACCAGCCCCATGCCAAGGCGATCCTCCGGTACAAAGCTCATGCTGATACCCAACGCAATAATTTCAGAGGGTGATTTTCCTACAATATTTTCCTTTTTGTATAAAATAGCGCCACCCTTGGGCTTTAGCAGGCCGGCAATCGCTTCACACAGCTCCTTTTGGCCGCTGCCCGCAACCCCTGCCACACCTAAAATCTCGCCGGTGCGTATCTCGAACGAAATATCATCTATTGCCACGCTGCCGTCAGCGGTTGGCACCGTAAGGTCCACGACCTTGAGAATCGGCTTGGGTGCCACCGATTCGGGCCGGTCTATCTGGAGGCTGACCGGGCGGCCCACCATCAGCTCGGTCAGCTGCGCCTGATTGGTTTTTGCCGTGACGACGGTGTCGATGCTTTTGCCCTTGCGTAAAATTGTAACGCGGTCGCTGATCTCCAGCACCTCATTGAGCTTGTGGGTAATGATGATAATGGCGCAGCCCTGCTGCTTCATCCGGCGCAAAATTGTAAAAAGCCGGTTGGTTTCCTGCGGGGTCAGTACGGCGGTCGGCTCGTCCAGAATCAGGATTTGTGCGCCACGGTAAAGCACCTTGACAATTTCAACGGTCTGCTTTTCGCTGACCGACATGTCGCACACCCGCTTTAAAGGATCGATCTCCAAGCCGAATACGCTGCAAATTTCTTCAATTTTGCGCCGTAACTGTTTGGGCGGCAAGAGCTTTTCGGCAGTTCCCAGTACAATGTTATCCATCGCCGAAAAAACCTCGACCAACTTAAAATGCTGATGAATCATGCCGATGCCAAGCTTCATTGCATCGACCGGCGAGCTTATAATCGCTTCCTGTCCGTCGACCGAAATGGCGCCCGAATCGGGCCGGTAAATGCCCGACAGCATGTTCATCAGGGTGGTTTTACCCGAACCGTTCTCGCCGAGCAGCGCCAGAACCTCGCCGCGCCTGACCGCAAGGTCAATACCGTCATTGGCCAGCACGCTGCCAAAACGCTTGGTTATCTGCTTACATTCAATTGCAAAGTGGGACTGCGAAGACGCTTCCACGTGATCACCCCTCTTAATAATAAACTTTACTCAAAAGTACCGTCCGGCCGTTGCCAGACGGCGCTTTTCAATAAACTGGTCTAAGCCAAAAGACAGCGCCTGCCGACGGAGCATTATTTATAGCGGCTTGCTGTGTTGTATAGCTGATTAATTTCAAAGCCAACTCATCTTGACGGCCCGTTTTCCGCGTTGCTGCATTGCCCTTCTTGCCGGGCGACAGCCCGGCTGCGGCATTTGCCTTGCAGCGCAAAAAATATGTACGCCAAAACACTGGGGCGCTTTTAAAATGAATCGGCTGTAAAACAAAAGGCTGTTGGCACCTTAATAAATAGGGGGCGGTCATTTAACGAATGACCGCCCCTGCCTGACATAGATTGTCCGGCGGTGCAGCAGTTACTTTACAACAACATTCTTAAAGTACCAGTTGACATCGCTGTAATGTGCGCTGGTGTGCTTGGCGCCGTCATTACCCTCAATTTCGCCGTCGAACACGTCCCAGTCGCCCGAGACAAGCTTTTGCCGGGCCTCTTCAATCTTTTCTGCGGTGCCCTCGGCGCACAGGTCGGAAAGTGCGGTGATATCCACAAAGCCTTCGGGCAGGCCGCCATAGTAGTTTTCGCCGGTCCAGGTGCCGTTGATGACGTTCTCAACCGCCCAGGTGTAGTAGGTGGACCAGTTCCAGACGGCACTGGTCAGCACAGCCTTGGGGGCGTCCTTGGACATATCGGAGTTGTAGCCCACACCCCAGACGCCCTTTTCCTCAGCCGCAAGCTGGGGGTTGGGAGTGTCGCAGTGCTGGCCTATGACGTCGGCGCCCAGCGCAATCAGCGCCTCGGCAGCCTGTTTTTCGCCTTCGGGATCAAACCAGCTGTTCGTGGTCTTAACATAAACCTCACAGTCGGGGTTGACCGAGTAGGCGCCCATTGCAAAAGCGTTCAGGCCGCTTGTAACCTCGCCGTTATCGGTGCCCCAAGCGGCGACGTAGCCCAGCTTGTTGCTCTGGGTTTTCAGGCCCGCGGCAATACCGGCCAGGTAACGGGCCTGATAGATACGGCCAAAATAGTTATTAAAGTTCTTACCGTTGGACTTATAGCCGGTGCCGTGCGAAAAGATGACATCGGGGTATTCCTCGGCCAGCGCCTCGCAGGTATCCATATAGCCCCAGCTGGTGGCAAAGATGATGTTGGCGCCTTCTTCAATGCATTCAAGCATCGCCGTTTCAATCGCGGTGGCGTCGCTGTCGTTGACATTGATCTTGCGGATAATCTGGTCGTCGCGCAGGCCTAAATTTTTCTGCATGCCGACAATACCCTGATCGTGGGTATAGGTATAGCCCGAGCCTTCGGCAGGGTCGGAGATGTGAATAACGCCAATTTTGATGTTATCCTTTGCGATGGCGCCCGCCGGAGCTTCTGGCGCAGGGGCTGCGGAAGACGCGGCCTCGGAAGGGGCGCCGGAAGCGGCCTGGCTGGACGCAGGAGTGCCGCCGCATGCAGCCAATATCAGCATGCCGGCAGCCAGCAAAATGGCAAGACTTTTCTTCATTTCTTTTTCATCCTCCTAATTTAAGTAGCCTATGTTCGTTTATTACCTGCGGACAAAAGCCGCGAGCAAACAATTTCAGTCGCGAAAAATGACGCCCCGGTCGTCCATTGCATCGACAATGGCCAGTGACTCCACCCGCACGCCCATATCGCGTATCAGCTTGCCGCCTTCCTGAAAGCCCTTCTCAATAACGATGCCCGCGCCCACCAGTGTGGCGCCCGCGCCGTTGACCAGCTCAATGAGTCCTTTAAGCGCACAGCCGTTGGCGAGGAAATCGTCGATGACCAGTATTTTATCATCCGATGTTAAAAAGCGCTTGGAAACAATAATGTCGTACACCTTTCCATGGGTGAACGACTCAACACGACTGGTATACACCTCACCGGCAATATTTTTGGTAGGGTTCTTTTTGGCAAAAACCACGGGCACGTTAAAATACTGTGCGACAATACAGGCGATTCCGATGCCGGAGGCCTCAATGGTCAGAATCTTATTAATCTCGCAGCCGGCAAACCGGCGCTTGAACTCCTTGCCGATTTCGGAAAACAGCCCGATATCCATCTGATGGTTCAAAAAGCTGTCCACCTTCAGGACGTTGCCGGACATAACCCGCCCGTCTTTAAGAATACGATCCTTTAGCAACTGCATGGCATCGTTACCTCAACTCTCTTAACGGTTATAAAAACAAAATTACGAGAAAATTCTATCAAAAAAGCACGGGGTTGTCACCTGTTTACCAAGGAAAAGTTAATGTTTTGTAAAAAATAGTGCCTTTGATGGAAATGAGATAAAATTATGAGAAGTCTTTGGGAATTGCGACGAAGTCACAAGTCAAAAAATCTCCCATAAAAATCATTTTAATCCAATATATGCCGAAATACGCGCTCGGTCTGCTGTGAGCGTTCCCTGCGTGAGCTGGGTGTTGCCGCCGCCCTTGCCGCCAAGTGTCTGGTGCATCGCTGTCGAAAGCGCGCGCGCATCGCCGTTGGCAATGCCCAGCGCATAGCGGTAGCCGTTTTCGTCGTCGCCGCATAGCAGCAGACAGGGGCCGGGGCGGCATTCGGTCAGCTGCAGGCAAAACCGGCGCAATTCGTTGGGCGAAAGATCCTCCTCAAACAGACCAAGAAAACCATCGCCACGGTCGACCGACTCAAGGCGTACGGCAAACAGCTTATCGCGGGCTGCTGTCAACCCGGCCTTCAGCGCATCGTTTTCGTCGCAAATCCGCTGTACCGCTTCTGCAACCTCGGCAGGCTTTGCCGAAAGCAAATGCGAAATATCTGCGACGGAAGCGTCCTTCTGCCGGTAATCGGCCAAGGCCCGCTCCCCGCACAGCAAGCCTACGCGGGTTCCACCTTTATAGCGCTGGGGCGACAGCAGCTTAATCAGCCCAATTTCACCGGTTTTGGCCACGTGGGTGCCACAGCAGGCGCAGCAGTCGGCGCCCGGCACGGTAACGATGCGCACGGCACCGGACAGGGCTTTTTTACTGCGGTAATCAAGCGCCGCCAGCGCCTGTGCGCCGGGGTAATCCGCCCGTACCGGAATGTTGGCAAATATCATGCGATTGGCCTCCAGCTCAACGGCGGCCAGCTGCTCAGCTGAAAGCGCGCCGTTAAAATCGACGGTGACCATTGCGCTCCCCATATGAAAGCCGACGTTATCCAGCTTAAACAGCCGGTGCACAATACCGGAGACGATATGTTCACCGGTGTGGTGCTGCATCAGAGAAAAGCGGCGTGGCCAGTCTATTTTGCCGGCCACGGTTTCGCCCACGGCCAGAGCGGCGTCGGTGGTGTGCACAATGGCTTCGCCTTTTTCGTGCACATCCAGCACTCTGGCATGGCCCAGCGTACCGGTGTCGGCGGGCTGCCCGCCGCCTTCGGGATAAAAACAGGTGGCGTCAAGGGTTACGGCAAACTGTTCCCCCAGCGGTACGCAGGAGCACACCGATGCCAAAAATTCCACCTGATACGGGTTTTCCTGAAACAATCTTTTCACGGTCTTGTGTCACTCCGGTTTCTTAAAATAATATATACTGACGTTAAAGACGCGACGAATGGCAGGCTGCTTGGTTTTGGGCAGCAGCCAATCATCATGCTTATTTTTAAGTTGATAATTCTATTAGTATAGCACAATGCGCAGACCGCTTCCAGCCTTTGCGCAAAACGGTGTTTGTGGTACAATAAAATAAACACCGGGCAGAGGACAAAAGCATACGCGTTTCGCGTAAATCTTCGGTCCATGTCCGGTATAACAAAAGAGGGGGCAGGCAGCATGGAGCAGACCGTCCGCGCCGGACGTTACCGGCATTTTAAAGGAAAGGAATACCGCGTGCTCTACACAGCCCGGCACAGCGAAACGCTTGAATGCTATGTGGTGTATCAGGCGCTCTACGGCGACAACGGCATCTGGGTGCGACCGGCCGCCATGTGGCAGGAGACGGTGATGCAGGACGGCCGGCCGCAGCCGCGTTTTGTGTACATGGGGGAGGCATGACGGGATGGCGGACATAAAAAAGCTTCAGACACTTATTGATAAAAGCAGCCGCATTGTCTTTTTTGGCGGCGCGGGGGTGTCCACTGAAAGCGGCATACCCGATTTTCGCAGTGTGGACGGGCTTTATAGCCAGCAGTTTGACTACCCGCCCGAGACGATTTTAAGCCACAGTTTTTTTATGCGGCACACCGAGGATTTTTACCGTTTTTATCAGACCAAAATGCTGTACAGTGGCATTGTGCCAAACGCGGCGCATGATAAGCTGGCCCAGCTGGAAGCGGCGGGCAAGCTTATGGCTGTCGTCACCCAGAACATAGACGGACTGCACCAGCTGGCCGGCAGCCAAAATGTATTGGAGCTGCATGGCTCAATGCTGCGCAACTACTGTATGTCCTGCGGTGGGGCATACGGCATAGAGGCCATGCGCGGCCCCGGCGTACCCCGCTGTGGCTGCGGCGGCATTATAAAGCCGGATGTTGTGCTGTATGAGGAAGCGCTGGATACCGGCACCGTTGAGCGGGCGGCGGCAGCGTTGCGGGCGGCCGATCTGGTCATTGTTGGCGGAACCAGTCTGGCGGTGTATCCGGCTGCGGGCCTGCTGGACTACACCCGCGGAAAAATTGTGTTGATCAACCGCGACGCCACCCGGCTGGACGCTGCCGCCGAGCTTGTAATAAGCGAACGCATCGGCGAGGTGCTGTCTCAAATACGGGTTCGATGATCGGTCAAATAGGGTAAAATGACGCTGTAGCGCTCAATAAGCGTCTCAAGGCGTATGGCTGCGTTGGCCGCGCTTGTTGAGGGCAGAACGATGGCGGGTCTGCCGGTGACAGGCTCGCACAGGCGATGGTAGAGCTTCCCGGCGGTTTGCCCCGTCGTGAATATGGCCCTGATATCGGCGCTATTAAGGATTGGGCTAAGGTCGTTGGGCTGGGCGTTCTGGATGCTGGCGTCGCTGGCGCCTTCAATGGTACAGCTTTTCAAAACGTCTGTCAGCGCAATGCCGTGTCTTTGGCACAGATCACGTCGGGCGTTGTTGTCCTCGCATGGAGGACAATCGAATAATGTACACAGCACTTTCCAAAAGCGGTTCTGTGGGTGCGCATAATAAAAGGCGCGTTGCCGCGACGCAGGAGAGGGCATTGTCCCAAGAATTAAAACGCGCGAATTCTTATCGTAGAGGGGCGGTATAGGATGTATAACAGTTTCTCTCATCAGGGCACACCTCCTCGGCAGGGCTGTCATTTGGCAGTTTTAATAACACAATCATAACATATTTGGTGAGGATTTTCACCCTTGAAAGAGATGTCAAATGCCAACAGCTCCGGAGGTGTAAATTTATTTCAAAATAAATAAAAAAACAGCAAATGTTCAATTTAATAAATTAAAAATTTCAAAAATCACTTTGTATCCGATGGCTAACTTGATAATCTGAATAATTTAATAATTCTGGAATCAAAAACAAGCCGATATCAGTTGAGCAAACGCTCATGCATACCGGCACATTCGACCCTGCCGAACATAAAGAGGTTGTGGGATTCAACGCCTAAAATTAAGTCTATAAATAGACGGTTGGTTATTCTTGTTGCACAAAACAATGCCCCATATCTGCAAAACTGATTGTCAACCCAACTTTTTCAGTATAGATAAAAACAGGTAAAATTTGTTATGATTATTTTGCATCTAAAAATAAAGGAGCGTGTAGCGAAATGATCATCTGCTATGAGATTGTATGTACAGAAAGACATATTGAAGATTATGGCCCCTGTAGCATATTTGGCCTGCGAGCATTTGAAGAGGGAAAAACGTGCAGTGAGTCGGTTTGCTGCATTGAAGATATTTCTTCAAACCGGCAGTTTGTCGAGGCGCTGTGCGACGTGCTCCGGCGCAGGGAGGTTCACCCTGTACATATTAAGGATATTGTGCTGGACGCCATCGGCTAATCGTCTCCGGCAAGAATCAGCCGGACAAGCTCGACGCGGTTGTTGATCTGCAGCTTGCCGTAGATGTTTGAAAGATTTTTCTTGACAGTTCCTTCGGTGATGCCGCAGTCCGCCGAGATGCCCTTAATGGAATTGCCATTTACAATATGGCAGGCAATTTCGAATTCACGCTTGGTCAGCCGGTCGGCCAGACTCTGTATAGACAGCTGCGGACCTGTGGCAGGCATGACAAACAAAAACATCTGGTTGGAATTCATTGTGGGGATAGCCGCGATCAGGCAGTCCAGATTGCCTATACGGTGTGAAACGGTCAGAATACTTTGTTTGGAGCAGCAAATCGGCACTATTCCGGTTCTTAAAAGCTCAAAGTCCTCATGCGAGTAGACCAGTCGGTTAAAGCAGGGATTTGCATTTATCAGCTTTTTAAATTTTCCGTTATCGGTTTCAAGAACTGCCACGCCGACATTGCCCGCTTCGCAGATTGGCTTTGGGCTGATATTGACGGATTTCATCATCTGATAATAGTCCTGCGCTTCTAACAGATGCAGCCCAATCAGCATGCGCTGTTCATAATGGTTTAAGGGAACCAGCATGATCAGCAGGTGGTGGGGCTTTTTATTTCGCACGCAGACATCCATAAAATAGCTGATTTTATTAAGCGCCAGCGCGCGTTTAATAAGCTTGTCGGTGCATATGCTGCGCATACAGGAAAATAGATTTTCTATGGGATCGCCGAGCTTTATGTCCAACAGCTCCGCGAGGGTGGGACTGATGCTGGATATTCGGTAGCCGCTGTTTGCGCAGTCGATTAAAACAGAATCGTAAAAGCAGCTGCAGAATTTATTTAGCGGCATATTGACCAGATTATTTGCGCTGTAGGTTCGGCTGGCCTCGTCCACATCCCAAATGGGCAGGAGTGTGATGGTCAGTAAGGGCCTGTTGTAAGAGAGCGCATAGCTCCAGAAGCTGCCCTGAATTTCACGTAAATCCCGGATGCACTCATTACCCTCTCTAATATAAGAAAAGGCCTGATAGATCCAGGCGGCGGTTTGCTCCGATGCTATTTTTTCAAGCGGCAGCCCCGGTGCATCCGGATGGATGTTCATAACACGGCAGAAGGCTTTTGTGGCGCTGCTGAACAGCAGGCCGGACTCCTGCTCATTTGCAGTAAATATACATTCATATACAGGAGGGGTAGTCTTCAAAGCGGTCTTCCTTTCGTGAAAAGTATTCTTCTTATACAAATATTACACTAATTATTATAGCATTTTGCAAGAATAGATGAAATTGCGTTGTTCCACAAAATTTGTAGAAAAAGTTGTTTTATCCGTTCATGTTTTAGTGCTATTTTGTAGAAAAAGAACGAAAAATGTCGAATTCACCTACATTTTATCGAGAAAAAAGAGTGGCAAAGGTTGTCCTTTGCCACTCTTTTCAGATTGATGCGTACTCAGGCGTTAAATTGATTTGCCGCTTCTTCACAGGTTCTCATAGCGAGAATCGTTCTTGAAATCAGCTCGTCCAGCTCCCAGCCAAGCAGTGCGGCCCCTTTTTCTATAACTGCGCGGGAACACCCTGCCGCGAATGCAGGCGTTTTATATTTCTTTTTGACCGATTTTAATTCCATGTCCTGTACGCTCTTGGAAGGGCGCATAAGTGCGACGG
>JAEWYJ010000204.1 GCA_023395695.1 Bacillota bacterium
ACAATGGAAAGCATACCGCCCGAGATGCGCGGATCCTTCATTTCACGCAGAATAGCCGAAAGTTCACGCAAAACATCTTCGTGGGTTCTTGCGGCGCGGTAGGATGGCATAAAAAACGCCTCCTTTCAAAAACGGTTGTAATAATATTCTCATGGCACCGCGGCGTTATCAGTCGCGGTATTCCTCCATCTCGTAGGCCTCAAACACGTCGCCTGTCTTGATGTCGGAGAATTTTGTCAGCGTCATGCCGCACTCATAGCCGGTGGCAACCTCCTTGACGTCGTCCTTGAAGCGCTTGAGGCTTTCAAGCTTGTCGTCGGCAATGATGATGCCGTCGCGCACGACGCGGATAAGCGCGTTGCGGGTAATTTTGCCCTCCAGCACATAGCAGCCCGAAACGGTGCCGACCGAGGAAATTTTGTAAACCTGACGCACCTCGGCGCGGCCGAGATCCTTCTCACGGATCTTGGGCGTCAGCATGCCGCGCAGCGCGTCGTTGACGTCGTTGATGGCGTCATAAATGACGCGGTAGAGCCGCAGGTCAACGTCGTCGCGCTCGGCCGAAAGCTTTGCGATGGGTTCGGGCCGTACGTTAAAGCCGATGATGATCGCATTGGAGGCGTTGGCCAGCATGACGTCCGACTCGCTGATTGCACCGACGGCACCGTGGATAACGCGCACCTTGACCTCTTCGTTCGAGAGCTTTTCGAGCGACTGCTTCACTGCCTCGACCGAGCCGTCAACATCGGCCTTGACGATGATGGGCAGCTCCTTCATTTCGCCTTCGGAGATCTGGCTGAACAGGTTGTCAAGCGTGACCTTCTGGTAGGCGTTGAACTGCTCCTCCTTGGCCTCGTGCCGGCGCTGGTCGACAAGCTCCTTAGCCAGCTTTTCGTCCTCAACAGCGTTGAGGATATCGCCGGCGGTCGGCACCTCCGACAGACCGGTAATCTCAACGGGGGTCGAGGGGCCGGCGACGTCGATGCGCTCGCCCCTGTCGTTGGCCATAACGCGCACACGGCCCAGCGCCGTGCCTGCAATGACCATGTCGCCAGTTTTAAGGGTGCCGTTCTGCACCAGCACCGTTGCGACGGGGCCGCGGCCCTTATCAAGCTTTGCCTCAATGACAGTGCCTCTGGCAAAGCGGTCGGGGTTGGCAGTCAGCTCCTGCGTTTCGGCGACAAGCAGAATCATTTCCAGCAGGTTATCAACACCCAGGCCGGTCTTGGCCGAAACAGGAACGCAGATAACGTCGCCGCCCCACTCCTCGGGCACCAGCTCGTATTCGGTCAGCTCCTGCTTAACCTTTTCGGGGTTGGCGGCGGGTTTGTCGATCTTATTGATGGCAACGATGATCGAAACGCCGGCGGCCTTGGCGTGGTTGATGGCCTCGACCGTCTGCGGCATAATACCGTCGTCGGCGGCGACCACCAGCACGGCAATGTCGGTCACCTGCGCACCGCGGGCGCGCATGGAAGTAAAGGCTGCGTGGCCGGGGGTATCCAAAAAGGTGATGGGACTGTCGTTAATCATCACCTGATAAGCGCCGATGTGCTGCGTAATGCCGCCGGCCTCGGCCGAGGTGACGTTGGTGTTGCGAATGGCGTCAAGCAGCGACGTTTTGCCGTGGTCTACGTGGCCCATGACGACGACGACAGGGCAGCGGGGAGAGAGGTTCTCCTCAACGTCCTGTGTCTCGTCAAACAGGCGGTCCTCAATGGTAACAACCACCTCGCGCTCAACCTTTGCGCCAATTTCCATGGCGACCAGCGCTGCGGTGTCATAGTCGATAATCTGGGAGACCGACGCCATAATGCCAATGCCCATCAGGCGCTTGACAATCTCGGCGGCCTGCACCTTTAAGCGCAGCGCCAATTCACCGACGGTCATCTCCTCGGGCAGTGAGACCTCCAGCTTCTGACGGCGCTGGCGCTCAAGCTCTAAGCGGCGCATTTTTTCGGCTTCCTTTTCATAGCGCGAGCGCGCGGGCTTGCCGCGCTGCTGGCGGCCGGTAAACTTCTGCTTTGCGGGGCCTTGCGTCTTGGCCGTAATGTTTGAGGGCGCAATCTGCTCGTAGCGCTCGTTGTATTTGTCAAGGTTGACCTGAGCCGAGCGCATATCCACATGGCGCGAAGCAGGGCGCTCAACCCGGTTGGAAGCCGACTGTTGTCCCGGCTGCTGCGGCTGCGCATGCGCAGCCGGTTGCTGCGGTGCCGGGCGCTGCTGCGGGCGCTGCTGGCCGCCCTGTTGCGGACGCTGCTGAAACTGGGACGGCTGCCCCGGGCGGCCCTGACGGTTATTGTTATAGGGCTGCTGCGCCGGGCGGCTCTGCCCTTGCTGATGCGCGGCAGGTGCAGCGGGCCTTTGGTTTTGGTGCAGCGGATGCTGTTGCGGCACCGGTGCTTTTGCCACCGCAGGCGCCGGCGCCGCGACGGGCGTCGGTGCAGCCACGGGCGCCGGTGCCGCAACGGGCGCGGGGACAGGAGCGGGGGCGGCCGGCGCAACAGGAGCAGCCGGCGTCTTTTGCTGGGAAAGTGCAAAATAGTCGTCCAGACTTTTTAAATTACTTTTTTGGGTGTAGTGGTCGAACACCATATTCAGCTCGGCGTCCGAGAGCGCCGTCATGTGCTTGCGCTGCTCGTCGGGGAAATATTGGTTTAAAAGCGCAAGGATATCCTTGTTCGGCACACCTAAATCCTTAGCGACCTCATGTACGCGGTATTTGTCCATCATAAATTAGAATCCTCCTCGTGTAAGTTCTCAGCTTGCGGCGTCCTGCAGGCTGAGAACTGCCTGCGGGCGGGTGATCCGGCGCGTCTGACGCACCGTGTGCAAAAAGCTGTATTAAGATAAGACGGCCCTTGCGCGTGTTATTCCCCCGTGCCTCGTTTATTACAATTTTTCAATCAAACGCATGGGCGTCAGCGGGTTGGCCGGCGTTCAGCCGCTGGCTTCTCCGCCGCTGTCCTGCGGCATTCGCTGTGCGTTGTGCAGCGTTGCTGCGCGCTCGGCCAGTCCCTTATCGGTGATAGCCATAACGGCAACCCGCTTTCCGATAGCGTGGTGCAGCGCATCCGACGTCTCGGTCAGATCCAGCGACTTTACAGGAAGTCCCTGCGCCTTTTTAAGCATCCGCGCTCTGGTTTTGGGCGAAACATCGGCAGTAAACAGCAGCGCCTGCGCGTCGCGCCCCAAGCTTGCAGCCGCCGGGTCAAAGCCAAGCTTCAGCTTGCCGGCCTTGCGGCAGATGCCCAGCAACCCGAGCAGATTCCCCTTCACTGTCCGGTCAGCTCCTTTTCCATCGCGTCGTAGACGGCGTCCGGAATCTGGCAGGAAAAAGCCTTTTCGAGCCGGCGGGCCTTACGGGCTTTTTGCAGGCACTCAAGCGCGGGGCAGATATAAGCGCCGCGGCCGGGCTTTCTGCCCGACAGGTCAAGCGAAATTGCCCCCTCGGGACTTTTGACCACCCGCACCAGTTCCTTTTTCGGTTTATGTCCGCCGCAGCCGGCGCACATGCGCAGGGGCAGTTTTTTCTGCTTCATTCCATTACACCTCCAAAAAGCAGCGTTTATTTTTAAAGATCTTCAACCGCATCCGGGGCGGCTTCATCTCCGGCCTTGGGGGCAGGGGGCGCATCCTCGCCGAAAAAGCCGCTCTCTGGGCGGATGTCAATTTTCCAGCCGGTCAGGCGCGCGGCCAGGCGGGCGTTGTGGCCCTTGTTGCCGATGGCCAGCGAGAGCTGGTGATCCGGCACCGTCACACGGCAGACCTTGGCCGCCTCGGGGTCGATCTCAAC
>JAEWYJ010000223.1 GCA_023395695.1 Bacillota bacterium
GTATGGACCCGATGAACATTGAGTCTGTCTGGGAAAAGCTGTTCAAAACAACCTTTTGGGGGCAGGGCGGGGGTACCGTCATTTTCGGCGGCATGAGCGGAATCGACATGGCGCTGTGGGATATTAAGGGCAAGGCGTTGGGCGCTCCGGTTTATCAGCTGTTGGGTGGCAAGTGCCGCGACAGCCTGCGTACATATGCCTCTCAGATACAGCTCGGCTGGTCGCAAAAGCGGAATATCTGCAAATCGCCGGAAGATTATGCGGCACAAGCTAAAGTGGCCGTCGCCGAAGGCTATGACGCCGTCAAGGCGGATGTCCTCCAGTTTGACCAAAACGGGGTTTCCGGCGGTTTCTGGCTCGAGGGCCCTCTGCGCGACGAGGTGGTGCGTGTTGGAGAGGCACGGGTGCGCGCCATGCGGGAGGCGGTTGGCCCTGATGTGGATATCCTGATTGAAAATCATGCGCACACCGACACGGTAGCCGCAATTCAGTTTGGCAAGGCCATAGAAAAATACAACATCTTTTTTTACGAAGAGGTCAATACACCCTTAAACCCTAAAATGACCAAATATGCCAAGGAGAATATTCGCATTCCGTTGGCTGCCGGAGAACGCATCTACAGCCGGTGGGGCTATGTCCCTTTTATGGAGGATCGTTCCATCGACGTTATTCAGCCCGATCTGGGCACCTGCGGCGGTATTACCGAGTGCAAAAAAATCTGCGATCTGGGGCATATTTACGATGCGACTGTGCAGGTGCATGTTGCGGGTACCGGTGTTGCGGGGGCGGCCGCACTGCATGTCGAGACGGCAATCCCTAATTTCTGCATTCACGAGCATCATCAAAAAGCGCTGATGCCGGAATATATTGAGCTTTGCACCCATAACTATCAGCCGGTAAAGGGCCGGTTCTATGTGCCGGAATTGCCGGGACTTGGGCAGGACCTGTCTGAAAAGGCATATGCCAACTCGGATATTTATATTGTGGAATAATGGCAGCCCCGATTAGATGGGGTAATTTGGGGCGGCTGTGGGCCGCTAAAACCACGACAGGAGGGAAATCCATGAGAGTAATATTGTGCGGCGATTCGCTTTTTTCCAGCCGTAATCTGGCCAGCCGGCTGGATAAACGCGTAGTGGATCTTTTAAAGAGTGCGGATGCGGCATTTACCAACGCCGAGTTCAGCACCCCTAAACCCACAACGCCGCCGGGACTGTGCATGTATCTGACGTCGGTCAGGCAGGAGACTCTGGATGAATTTGTGGACCTGAACCTGCGTATGGTTTCGTTTGCAAACAACCACACCACCGACTATGGTTGGCAGGGTGCGATGGAGACAATGGACGCGGCGCAGGCGCGCGGACTGATTGCCTGCGGCGTTGGGCAAAACCTGGAGGATGCCAGAAAAGCGCGCTTTCTGGATACCGCAAAGGGGCGTGTCGGTGTTGTTGCGGCCTGCTCGACCTGGTCGGAGAGAGCCTTGGCCAGTATGCCGGGCGCCGATACGGCAGCCCGCCCGGGGCTGTGCCCGCTGCGGTGGGGGCAGGCTTATGTCTTGCCGGATCAGGAGTTTGAGCAGCTCAGGCAGATTGACCGGCTGCTTGGCACACAGGCCAGCATGCTGGAAGTCAGCCGGGTCGAAACATGGCCACTTCCGGATGCCGATCACTTTAAATTTGGCTCTGCGATGAGCGGCAACCTGGCAATTGAACGCGGAGCAAGCGCCCATGTGCGCACCTATGTCAACGAGGCAGACGAGCAGGCCATTTTAAAGAGCATCCGTGATGCCGCCAAACGCTCCGACATTGTGCTGGCTGCGTTGCACACGCATGAGGGTCTCAACGAGAACTGGTATGCGGTTGAGCCGCCCACCTTCGTAGAAGAGTTTGCCCGCAAGGCGATTGACGCCGGCGCAACGGCGGTTGTCGGGCACGGCGCACATTTTGCACGCGGTGTTGAGATGTACAAGGGCTGCCCCATATTTTACAATCTGGGCAGCCTGCTGATGGAATTTGAGACCGGGGAATCGATGATATCCCCCGAAATGTACAATACCTACGGGCTTGATGCCAACGCCCGCCCCTCCGACCTGCATGGTGGTCGTGCCAAAGATCAAAATGGCAACTGGAACGGGTTTTATTCCGAACGCCGTTTTTCCAAGAATTTTCTCGTTATCATGGATGTTGAAAACGGGCGGGCGCACTACCGGCTGCTGCCGCTGGATTTGGACATGCGCCGGGAAAATTGCCTGCAAAGCGGGCTGCCTGTGGTAGCCTCGCCCAAGGTAGGAGCAGAATTTGCCGGCGACCTGACAGAAATGAGCAAAAGATACGGCACCCAGTTTTCTTACGATCAAGAAAGCGGTACCATTTCAATTCTGTAGATTTTTCAAAGCGCAGGGGCGTGTATTATAGCCTTTGTGTATCCGGCGGCCGACCCTCGCCGCTCTTTAAACTAAAAATCCAGGGCTTTGGTAAAAAGAAGCTCTGGATTTTTTGCGCGAAATTTGAGGCAAAATGCCCAAGCGGCGCCGGCCCGTAGCCGCTGGCATCCATCTCCGGGCGAAGCGAGCCGCTGTGTGGGTTGTAGAACCGATAAGATAAGCGCTCTGTTTGGCCTTGAGCCGAACAGAGCGCTTATTTTAAAAGTAAGAAAGGCACAAGATTTATTGTATGGGTTTTAATAGGGAACGCCGAATAAATCGAGAATGCCAAGACTGATGACGGGGACATAGCCGCAAATAAACAGGCAGATAAATAATGCAACAATGAGCGGCCAGGCGACCCGGACAAGCTTATTCATACTCAGCCCGGTCATGGTCATCGCTACAAACAGATTAGAGGCGACCGG
>JAEWYJ010000236.1 GCA_023395695.1 Bacillota bacterium
ATCATATAATGGGCCGGCCCGTCCACCGCGGTCATTTTCAACCGGTATTTGCAGCCATAGGGCATATCGCTGGACTCGACATAATAGTCGGCCTGATACCCCACGTTTTTCACATAGGTCTTATAAACAACACCGGTGGTAAAGCGAATTTCCAAATGAAAGACATCGCTGCCCGAAAAATCCACGCTGCCCGGCTCATATGTTGAATCTCCCGTTGCAGCAACGGCCTTTACCGCCAGCATGGCGGCATAGTCGGTCAGGGCCGGCGCAATTTTTAACGGCCCGTGCGTCGGCGAATGAAAAATAACATCCTGAACTTTGCCGGGGGTCATCCAGACCAGCCACTGGGGGTAAGCGTCGACAAAAACAGTCCCTGCTGTGTTGAGCAAATAGGTTTGAAAAAGCCCGATTTCCCATGCCCGCTCCTGCGGCAGCAGGTAGGCTTTGCCGTCGGCTATCCAGTATTTTTCCTGCGATATGCCATAGGTGTGCCGGACGCCGTCCTTGGTCCAGATTAAAAACTCATGATCGATTATCCGGTACTGCCCATCAATCGGCTCCAGCCCATCAAAAAGGGCAAGCCCTTTTTTAACTTCAAGATAGTAATCGGGAACATAATCTCTCGGCAGCACAAAATCAGCCTCACCGCCGACATAAGTATGACCCAGGGGACTGCGCGTATAGACTGAGACGATGTCGGAAAGCAAGGGCGCGGCAGATACGCCGTCGGCTACGGTGGGCTGCGAAGCGTTTTGCAGCTGCGAAGCTTCGGCCGCCGCAAGCGATGCCGTCGACGCTTGAAGATGCTCAGAGGCTGTATCCCGCCGGTCGGGCACAGCAGAGTTTTCAGCGGTAGCCGGTACAGAGGCCGATATCGCGGGTGTCCGGTCATCCACGGGGACGCCTTGCAAAGAAGCGCCCACAGCGGTTTCCGGCACAGCTGCCGAAGGCGTGGTGCCCACTCCCTGATTACAAGCGGGCAAAAGCAGCAGCAGGGCTATTCCCGCCACCAAGCACCGGCCCTTTATTGATGCTATACGCATGACGCCTCTCCTTTATGCAAAAGTGCGGTACGCCCATAACCAAGCCAATGGGCATTCGACGTTTTGGGCCTTCCCCAATGGAAAGTCTTCCCTGTTCATGATATAGGTGTGGTATTCGCCTCTGTTTATTGCAGCTTTGCAGCAGCTTGACGCGACTATAGGACGATATGTTATATTTAATGCGCTACTTTTTGATCTATAAGTATGACAAGCTACACCAAGTTATGATAAAATAGTAGAAATAATTTACTTTTTAGATAAAATATAACTTTTACCGTTTGTTACGGGCATATGGGGATATTTAAGATTTATAGCCGGCCAACTTGAAAAGCGGACCTGAATTGGATCGGCTGTTTTTTGTGCCGCAAGGCAGACGACGCAAACGGGCTGGCCCCGTCGAGGAGGATAACGCAGCGGCGCGGAAAATAGGCCACCAAGGCAGTTCGTTTTTTAAGTTTGTCCACTATAGTGGGTTAAGGGAGGAAATAGGTTTGTTGATGCTCTATCTTTCGGCAATTGAGACGCCGGAGCAAAAATCGAAATTTGAGCAACTGTACCACCGTTATAAAAATTTGATATTTTATATTGCAAAGCATATTTTAACCGACGATTTTCTTGCTGAGGATGCCGTACATGAGACTTTTTTACGTATTTTAAAAAATTTAGACAAAATCAGCGATACCGACTGTCACAAAGCCAAGGCTTTCATCGTTATAGTGGCTGAGAACATTGCGATTGACCTTTACCGCAAGCATAAAAGAACGGCCGCCGTCTCACTGGAAACGCTGGAATTCAAAGCGGTTTATCCCTGCTTTGACCCGGAGCTTTTAGAAAACAGCGTCGAAAAAGCCATTTATGCGCTGCCCGCAAGCTATGCGTCGGTTCTGAAAATGAAATATCTGCTGGATCTTGATTATCCTGAAATTGCCCGTATCTTAGATATTTCCGAAGAAAATGTGCGCCAGCGCGTTGTCCGCGGGAAAAAGAAGCTCTCGGCGTTTTTGGCAAAGGAGGATGATACGCTTGTCTCACTATGATTTAACCGACGCGCTGCTGTCGGAATACCTCAGCGCATTCGAGAAAAAAAGGCTGGCCGCCCTTGATGAAAAAAAGCTGCCGCTGCATATTTTTTCTCAGGATTTTGAAAACAAAATGGCGGCGCTTATCCGCCGGGCCAACCGGCGGTATATTACCGTGTTGGGAATTCGCATGCGCAGGCTTGTTGCGGTGTGCGCACTGCTTGCACTGCTCTTATCAGGCTGTGCGGCGGTACGGCTGATCGGAAATATACTGATTGAGCGCCAAAAAGAATATTCCCGCTTCTCCTTCCCCGCTGTAACCGAGGAAATGCGTCAGCGGGAATTCGTCTTTGTCACGCCCCCGGTGCCGGAGGGCTTTACGGTTGCGGAGAGCACCCAGCTGCACGCCATGCAGATTATCCGTTATGAGGACGGCTCCGGACACTACATTGAATTTTTTCAGGGCGACATACGGGGGCTTGCTTCTTATGTCGATACCGAAGGTGTTAAAACCTATCCGATTAAAATTAACGGCCACAAGGGTGTCACCCACACAAAGAACGGCTATCATTACATCATGTGGGTCGACGGCATTAACAGCTTTGAGTTCTCGGGCGAGTGCGATTTTGAATTCTTAAAAAGCGTGGCCGAAAATCTTACATAGCAGGGAGTGAAAACAGGTGGGCAAACAGAATGCACAAAGCACAGCCGCTCTGGCAGAAAAGCTGTTTCGCAGCGCCTGCCTGATAACCGGCGACGCCCTGAGCGCCGAGCAGCTTGTGCTGGATACGCTGCGCAAGGAATGCCTTATGACGCCCGCTTTTGTAAGCCCACACACCCATGAAATGACCCTGTACAGACGACTGGTTCGGGGCTGTTTGTTTGCAGCCGCAAGCGCTTCTGTCGGGCAATCCCCCTTAGGCTCAGAGCTGAAATCACTCAGCAGGCTGAAAAGGGCCGTCGTTGTGCTCAGCGGTTTTTCAGGCTTTGACGAAGCAGCCGCAGCCAGAATACTCGGCATGCCGCCGTTTTGCTATGCATGGCTGCTCAAAAAAGCCACACATGAGCTTGCGTATGCGCAGCAGATGGCTGCCGCAACGCCATGTATGCCCTTGACCAAGGATTGAGGCTTTAAGAAGATGTGCCAGGCTTCCATTAAAAAGCTGATTTTGGACGCCGTATTTGCTGCCTGAGGTCTCCTTGTCATAATGTGTGCGGTTCATTGGAACGGCGCCCGCTTTTAGGTTATCCGCCTATAGCCCGTCAACACAACCGGCCTACCTGCGTTCACACTTCTGCGGGGCTGCCCGTGGTGAATTTTTCGTAAAGAGTAAAAGCCGGTAGCATTGGCTGCCGGCTTTTTAATACGCTTTGCACGATAGAGTGAGGTTAGAAGCAAATTTGACCGGCCCGCCACAGAAAATTCAGCTCAATGCTTCGGCGCGTATTTTGTCAATCATTAAAAAGCCGGCAAAGCCCTTTTGATTATTCCTTGTTAAGTCGAAAGATCGAGCGTGAGGATAACCTGCGCGATATTTTCCATATCTTCATCCAGAAAGGTGTAAAAATCGGCGGCGGACAGAAAGCTTTTTTCCAGGCCGTATCTGTCGCAGAATTTTTGGTAGCTCTCGGAATAAAAGGCTTCAGTAAAGACGCGCTCCCATTCCCGCTTAATGTGGTCGGGCACATCGGCCGGGCAGACAATGCCCTGATAAGACCCCGCGACAATATCGTACCCCAGCTCGCGACAGGTGGGATATTGCGGGAAGGAGCTCAGGCGTTCCTCCGCCATAACGGCCAGAATACGCAGCTCACCAGAGTTGACAAACTGTTGGCAAACCGAGGTTTCGAGCACAACCATGTCCAGCTCGCCCGCCAGCAGCGACTGCACCGCGGTCGCTGCTCCGTCATACGCATTATGATTTAATCGTATATCGGCAGCAGCTTCCAGCTTTGCCGCACAGATGTGCCAAATGCTCCCTGTGCCTACGTGTCCGTTTTTTAATTCGCCCGGGTTGCCCCTGGCGTAAGTAATCAGGTCATCCAGCGTGTAAAAATTGGAATCGTTGGGCACAGCCACACAAGCCGGCAGGGTATTCATACGAATAATCGGGTAGAGCTTTTCAAAAGTAAAGGGCAGCTTGTTTTGCGGCGGAAGGGTATTGAGCTCAGCCGTTATAATCCCCAGCGTGTACCCGTCCGGCTGTGCGCCGTATTGCGCCATAAAACCGACAGCACCCCCGCCGCCGGTCATGTTAGATACCGTAAACGGCTGCCCAATCATTTCGCTGACGACCTGGCCGATGGTTTTTGCATTGACGTCGGAGCTGCCGCCCGGCGCCCAGGGGCAAATAATCTCAACCGGGTTAACCAGAATATCCGACTCGCCGGGCGCGACGGTCTGCACAGCCGGCCCGGTCGGCTCGCTCGGTTGAGTACGCCCGCACCCCAGCGCTAATAACAACAGAAAAGCAGCCGCTATCAGCCGGCAAACAAATCTTTCAGCCATAGCTTATCCTCCCTTTCCCGTCAGACTGCTTTTGGTTTTTTGCACTGCTGCAAGAAAGCGTTCCACCTTTTCGTCGCCTAAATCCTCCCGCAGCATGGCCAGAACACTGCTGTTCGCCGAATAAAGCGCGTTAGTCAAGGATTTTTCGGGATAAATTACCGTCATGCCGTAGTCTGACTGAAGCGTCTCAATAACAACTGCCTCTTTTTGAGGCATATTGGCGATCATACTGGCACGCAAATTCCGGCAAAATTGCTCAAGAGCAGCTTTGGCTTCAATGTCCATCCCGTCATAGCGCGACTTATTCATCACCAGCACCTGCACCATCGGCAAATGGTTGGTCAGTATAATATTGTTTTGCAGATCCATCAGCCTTTCGGACAAAAGAATATCCACAGGGTTTTCCTGCGCCTGAACGATGTCCTGCGATAAGACAAAATACAGCTCGTTAAAGCTGTAGGGCGTGGGTATTGCCCCAAGCGCTTTCCAAAAAGCTTCCTGATACTTGTTTTCTACAATGCGAAGCCGCAGCTCCGATAAATCCGACAGATTTCTAATCGGGAATTTGCAGCTCATCTGGCGGTATGAATAGGCATAAACGGTCAAAAGCTGTAACCCGGCCGCATTATAATAACCCTGCATCACGTCCAGATATTCACCCGCCATCAGCAGATTAAACTGCTCCAGCGTGGAAAACAGCCCGGGAATATCCATAAGGGCAGCCTCCGGCACAACCAGAGACTGGGTGGAAGGCACCGAGCTGACAATGTCTATGGTGCCCAGCTGTACGCCGGTCACAATGCGCAGGTCATCCCCCAGTTGATTGCGGTCGTACAGCCTGAGCTTTATCGGCTGCCCTGCGGCTTCCGCAAGCGCCTTAATCTGTGCCTGCACCAGTGTGCCCTGATATGAATCGCTCCAGTTACCCGACGTGGCGAGTGAAAACACAACGGCCTCCGATGCGTCGGCCGCAGCTGCTGCCGGTTTTTCGGACGGAACGCTGTTCGGGGGGGATTCCAGCGTTGAGATCAGCAGCAGCAGTATGACAACGAACAGCGCCAGTGTCAGTATGGCTTTGACAGACGTAGCCTGCATAGGCGCCCCTCCTTTTATATCAGCGTATTTTCCCGGAATTGCTTAGGCGTTATGCCGGTGTTCTTTTTAAAGACCCGCCCAAAGCTCTGAGCGGAATTAAATCCGCATTTATAACCAATTTCAGAAACATTGAGGTTTGTCTCAGCCAAAAAGCGCCGGGCCTGCTCGATACGATAATTATTGAGATAGGCGCTTAGCTTTTCCCCTGTTGTCTCGGTAAAAATCGCGCTTAAATAAGGTAACGATATCCCCAATACATCGCTGATTTTGCCCAAAGAGAGGTCGCCGTCCATGTAATGGGTGGCAATATATTCCTTGGCCTCTATAGCATACTTATTATGGCTGCGGCGCCGCCCCATTTGAAGCAGCACCAATGCGCTGCGATAGAATTTAATAATCTGTTCCTGCTGGTAGGCCGGGTCGCTTTCGGTCAGCAGATGCTCGAATTCGCGCGAAATTCCCGCGCTGCGCATCTCTTCGAGAGACACCCGCACCGCGATAAGCTGCTCAATCACATCATCGAGCATGCGATGTATGCCCTCTTTACTAAAAAGCTCGCGATCATACATCTCGGTAATTAACGCCGTAATCTCCGTCTCGGTTTCGGCCATGCCGACGCTTTCCAGCGCGTTAATCAATTTTTTGGCGCGCCGAATATAGTAAAGGTTCTCATACACGCCCTCTCCGGGCGCCGTAAGCTCGGTATCCTCTCTGACAGAGTCGCCTATAT
>JAEWYJ010000260.1 GCA_023395695.1 Bacillota bacterium
GCTGAGGGCTTTGTTAAGCAGCGTTGCAAGACCGGTTTCCGAATCGGTGAACAGCTTCATAATTGCCTGAGGGTTTTCTGAAATCAGCGTTTTCAGCTTACTGCTGTCGGGGATGGTCATATTATCCTTCGTGCCGAAATAAGAGGTTGTAATACCCAGGTCGTAAAGGGCCAGACTGCCCTCCGGTTTGGTATAAAGGGTTCGGCGCAGACTTGATAATACAGAGGATAACGTGCTGTCATTGCGCAGCAGGCCTTCCTTGGATTTTTCCTCCCACTTTGTAATCTGGGCTTCGCTCATTTCATCCTCTTGCGCGGTGGTAAGCGGCGAGTATTTTTTGTAGGTGGGGTCGGCGTCAAGCAGTTCGTTCATGCTGTTAATCAGGGTATTATAATCCTCGACAAATTTTACGACGGTGTCATATATTGCGTCGGTGTCCTGTGTGACCGTAATGGTAGAGCTTTCGCTGGTTTCGGCGAGCAGGGTCAGGCTGACGCCGTCCACAGTAAAGGAATTGGTATTGCGCTCGACTGTAACGCCGTTAATTTCCACAACAGCATTAGAGCCCTTGTTTACTGTCTCCAGCGGTGTAGTAACGCCGCCTTGGGCGCTGAGGCTGCCTTCGGTCTGCCCCAGGAGCTTGCCGCTGACATCAATAAAATCCATAGGGATATCAACGCCGCAAATGCGGATATAGGCAGTTGTTTCGTCAAACGAAACATCAAAATTCGCAGAGCTACCCCCTGCGTCGACGTAGGCGCTCTTAATTTCTGAAACAACGTCGTCAATTGTCTTGTCAAGGCCGAAACTCAACTCTGTGCCGCCAATATTAAAAACAACAGGCTTCTCAACACCCAGCTCCTTGAGCGGTGTGCTGCCGGTCGCCTTGGTACTAAAGCCCAGCGCCGACAGGCTGTCATCAAAGATATGAGCGGTGTAATCGGCCGACGTATTGAGGCTGATGCTTTTGCCATCCCCTGAAATTTTAAATGATACATTGGGGTTATTGCCTTCATCCTGACCAAACTGGTCGAGCAACGCTTCGTTTATCGCGCCTACCAGTTCCTCGGCAGAGGTGTACGCGCCGGGGATGGTCAGCGAAACCTGATCGCCGTTAACATTAAGATTAACCTTGCCGCCTTTAAAAAGGAAATCACCCGCGGGGATGGCGGCCTCAGTCATGGCCGACTTGGTCAGCGCTGCGCCGGTGGTGTTGCCTGAAGGCGCAATATTAAACATTGCCGTCATGAGGTTGCCCTCGCTCTGGGAAAGCTCAAAGCTATAATCATCGGCGCGCTTACCCGAGGAGGTTGCCTCCAGGCTAAAGGTGTCGGTAGTGGCGGAATAGCTTACCTTTACGCCGGCGGCGCTGCTGTTGATGGCATTCATAATAGAGGAGATGGTCTGGTCGGAAGAGAAGCTGAAATCGACACCGTTAATGGTAAATTCCTGACGCTGACCCACAACGGGCGTCGCAAAATAATTATTGTTTAACGCGGTGTTCAGCGAAATTTTATTGGAAACATTTTTCTTAAGCCCCAGAGCGCCCATCGTGTCCTCGCTGCCGCTGATTGAAATTTTGCGGGTATTGTTAACGCTGCCGTCCGCATTGGCGGCCGCCTCAAAGACTATGGTGCCGGGCTTATCGGTCGATTCAGATACGGTGATGCCGGCGCCAAAGGCGGAAAAGATGGCAGAGTTGAGCTGGTTGGCCAAATCGGTAGCGCTGGCGCCGTTGAGCGGATTAAACGTGATGGCTTTGGTGGTGCCGTCAATTGTAACCGAGAGGGTTGGCAGCACCGCGTCGGTGCTTATCTTAAAGGAGGCGCCCCCCTTACCTGACACGCCGGAGCCGCCCACCAGCTTTAAAGCCGCTTCGCTGCCGGTAATTGAAAACGCGGTGTCGGTATCAGCGGTTTTCAGCGTGAAGGAACCGTTGACATATTCAACCGAAGCCTTGCCCTGCAGTGCGCTGTTGAGCGTATCTCTGACCGCGAGGCTGCTTTTCCCGGCGAGCGCGCTTAACTGAACATCGACCGTGTCGGTACCGATTTTAAAGGTAATCACCTCATCGGTGAGCGTGTCGCTGAGCGCCTGGAGCTTGGTAGCGTCGACAGCACCGGCAATTTGAGCCGAAGCGGTGGTCTTGGCCGTCTGTTTAAAGTTAGTGGCAAGGCTTTTAATGCTGTTAACTGTTACATTACCTGCGGCGGCGCTGCTTGTGGCGGAAACGGTATAGTTTTTAGAGGTGGTTGAAGCGCTTCTTGATTCAAAAAAAGATTGCGACAACAGGTTTGTGGCCTGACTGGTATAGCTGAAATAGGTGTTTTGAAATTTCTGCAAATCGGAGATAACGCTTCGGTACATCTCCTGCTTATATTCCAGCTGCGTTTTCTTCTGGTTTTGCGAATCAATTTTGCTTTGTGTTCCGGAAAGCATGGACTTGACGACGCTTTCGGTGTCGATACCGGAGGCGAGGCCGGCAAAACCCTTGCTTGCTGCGGATAAAGAATTGATGGCCATGACGTAACGCTCCTTTCTGAGATGTCAGAAATAATTAAAAATTTCAGATGATTACACTTTATATATCGGCATTAAAAGTAAAAAATAAAGTAATTGAGCGCCTCAAATTCTTTTATTTTTTACGCTGATGCCGTTTTCCTGCTGAACAACGCCTGAGCTTGAAATATATTTAATCAGGCGGGGGGTGTTTTTTGTCTGCGCAATACGGTCTCTCAGGTGCTCGCGCAGATCATTCATCCGTTCAAGCGCCTGCTGGTTGATGTCAACGCAACGCGAGACAACGGCGCGGATGCGTTGCGCTTCTGTAAAGACCGGCTGCCACGGAAGAGGAACCTCCGAAAAAGTGCAGCTGTTGGACAAAATAGATGCAACAGAAGGGGAGACAGCAATTGTCTGAGTCAATTCAGAAAGCTGATCGGTCACATTATCTATTTTATTTGCCAATTCGGTCCGTTTTGTGATATAATCAGCCATATCCTCAATGTCGCATCCGGTTAAAAGGTCGGTATAATGCTCGAATTCTAAAAAGAGTTCCAGCTTTTTTTTCAACAGTACAATGACGTCCTGTATAATTTGCATGTAAAACAGCTCCTCTTTGCAATGAATACCAGCGACTGCCATACGAAAGGAGGGAGCAACCATCAACTCTATTGAGTTTTCAGCGCTTTTGGAATCTCAGGAAAATGATATTCTGGAATCGGGCCAGGCCTATATTTCGCCTGATAATTCCGTAACCTTCACCAGCGATTTTGTGCCGCTTGTCAAGCTGGGCAGCGAAGTCACCGTAATCCGCGTAATAGGCGAAAAGAGGCTTGAGCGCTTTGTGGGGAAGGTTTACCTATCTTCGCGCAAGCTGCTTAGAATTGTGGATGTTGACAAAGCAACTATTGGCCCGGCACTGAATATGTTTGAAAGTAATGCGGTTTTTCCAGCCGAGTTTTTAATTGCGCCGGGTGCAACCACCCGCTTTAACGCGCAAAAAGCGCAGGCTGTCAGCGGATTTATCCGCTATATCTCGCCTCAGTCGGTCAAAATATGTACGATGGAGTTTGTGGACAAGGGCCAATACCTCATGTTTTCCCTCGAAGAGCCGGCGCTTCCGCTTGACAAAATGCTGGTGCGAATTAAAGAACGCATTCTTCTGATGCGCAGCGCGGCGCTGCTGCTTTGTGAGGTGGTCTCGTTGAGCATGGGTAACGGGGTAGCGATTGCAGGCTTTCTTGAAGATTTAAAAACCAGGGAAGAGCGGGAAGAATAAATATCCTTTAAAGCCAGGCCGAACGGGTTATAGCCCGTTCGGCGGTTTTTTATTGTGCAGGCTTATCTGCTTTAAGCTTGCCGCCAGATTATGTACCGCATGGTTGTCCGCTTTATGCACAGCGGCTACGTTGCTCTTTATGGTTTGCAGCAGCTCATCCCGCAGTACATTCAATTCCAGCGGCGCATCAATGCCAATTTTAACCTTATCTCCGGAGATTTCGGTAATAATAATATGAATGTTGTCGCCGATATGAAATATCTGACCAATTTTTCGGCTTAGGACTAGCATGACAACCCCTCCCCGGCGTTACTAAGCGGGGCGCGGACGGGGTAATCCTGCTCTAAAACAACCTGAGCCGCACACTTTTTTGCAGGATTAATTATAAGGGGGCTTTTCAGGTTGACGGTGGCTATATCGGTCTGGGCGGGTACGACCACCAGACTGCGAAAAACGGCATCCGCCTGAGAAGTAAGTCCAAGTTTAGCCAGAATATCGGGCGCAACCTTTGGCGTATAGCCGTCGAAAGCCGTATGCGGATCCATAATAATAAAGCAGACATCCTTATCGTCTACCGATTGCAGCCATCCCAAAGCGTCACCCAGCTCGTCATCGTATAAAATGACAAACTGTTTTTGCTCTTCAAAGCCTAATATCGGGAGCTCAAACGTTAAAATACCCTCTTCGGAAATATCAATTTTGCCAAAGTCTCTGGTTTCAATGGTCATATTCAATCTCCTTTGTCTGTGGGTGGCCAACATAGATGCCGGCATATAAGGGCTAATAAAAAAGCCTGTTTGTCGCTGCTCAAAGGCTTATACCTGTCGGCTAAAACTTGGCGCAAGGCCTTCGGGCAGATACTGAAAGCCGCCCACATAAGTAAGGTGCAGAGAAGGCGCCTGCAAAACCTCAAACTTAAAAGCTGAGGGTGTGTAGCGGCGTATTGCACGCTCGACATCCCAGTCTGTTTGCACCTCGGCGGGCGTATACTGTGTATCTACACGGCCCGGTGTATAAGAGATATCAATGGGGGCCGCAGACCTTACGACCAGCGAGGTCTGAGACTGCCGGAGCCGATTTTGACTATAGACCTGAGCGGGCGTAACGCCCTTGTCAATCTGGGCCATCTGGTCGGCAATCCTGCCATAATTGGCGGTAGCCTCAAGCACAGCCTGACGCCCTCGCTCTGCGGCATCAGTCATCAGATCGCTCATTCTGTGCAGGCCAATACTGGCAAAAAAGTCGGTGCTGTCCTGCCGGATTTGCGGCTGCTCAGTGTGAAGCGAAAGCTTTGAAGCACTGAAATGGGTCTCCTGAGTGGCAAGATTATGCCGGGCGCCCAGCGTGGCATTTTGTACGCGGAGTTGGTACTGCGTGTCGTTAATGCTGTAGCGCAGAAGATTAGAAATATTATTCATAGAAACAACCGCCTTCTAAAAAGCCGCAGAGGCTGCCGTGGGTTACAGGAAATCAAAAATAGTTTTAGGTAAAATATTGCTGCCCAGCTGCAGCGTTACGGTCCAGGCCATTTCAAATTCTTTGTTGTGCATAATTTCTTCGGCCAAATCGACGCTCTCGACGCTGTTTTGCAGCTTTTGCAGCGAGACGCGGTCGTCCTCAAGCTGGGTGGAAATATTTTCAATAAAGCTGACGTTATTGCCAATATCGGCAATGGCAATCAACAAACTGTCGTGCGAGGTTGACAGGGCCGAAAGCTCCTGCTCCAGCGCGGTGGTATTTCCCTCGCTGAGATGCTCGGCAATGTTGCCGAACAGGCTGAAAAAGTTTTTAGATACGCCGTTCTGATCTGTGCCGTAACCAAAGATATCCAGGCCCGACAGCGACGACTGCACCGCGGTGCGGGTATCCAGCTGAAACGATGCGCCGCTGCCCGAAACCGACAGCCCAAGGCCAATATCCAGATAATTGGTGCCGTTGTAGTCAACCTCGGTGATGATACCGCCGTTATCAACGGCTGCTTTGCCGTTTGAATCGGTTACCAGCTGGTCAATCGGCGTGCTGTTGCCATTATAATACAGCTGCCCGTCATTGCCGACCGTGAACGGTATGGAGCTGTCCGCATTGCCGGCCGAACAAAAGAGATATTGATCGCCGTATTTGCTGTTGGCAATGCTCAAGGCCTGATCGCGTAAATTATTCACCTCGGTGGCAAGAATTTGCCGGTCCTGATTACTCATAGTATCGTTCATGCCATGCAGAACAAGATCGTTCATGCGCTGGTAGATATCGCTTAAGGAGCGCAGATTTGAGTCGGCCGTATCCAGACGGCTGGAGAGCGTATCGGCATTGGCAATATTGCGCGCGTTGTCGTTGAGCAGCCTGCGAACGCGCAGCGCCCGCGCGGCTCCGGTTACATCTTCAGACGCTCTGTTGAAGGAGCGCTGCGTGGTCAGCTTTTGGTTGGAGCCGGATAAATTGCCAAGATTGGAGCGCATGCCCTTTAAATAGTTACGAACCGTAATGTTATTTGTAATGCGAGTGCCCATAAACACCCTCCTTTAGTTTAAGCGCGACCGACAAGACCGGTCTTGTTAATCAGCGTGTCAAGAATCTCGTCCATAGCGGTCATAATGCGGCTCATGGCGTTAAAGGCCTTGGTCCACTGGGTCATATCCACACCCTCTTCCTCCATAGAAACACCCGAAACTTCGCTGATGCTTGTCAGCAGCGAGTCGGCAATATCGGAGGAAGATTCCAGACAGCTTTCGTTATAAGAGATTTCAGTAGCCAGCTGTGAGGTGGTATAAAACTGAATATAATCGGTGAAGGAGCCCTGAAATTCGCCAAAGTCATGCTTTGCCGAAAACAACGCCAGCGCATTTGTGACAAAGGTGGTGTCGTCGGCGCCCTCGCCGGTGGGGTGAATATTGGTAATCAGGTAGGTGGCGTCGTTGAGCCATGCGCTGTTCACCGTCAGGTTTGCCGCGGTTTCCTCTCCGTCGCCCGAAAAGCTAAAAAGCTGTTTGTAGCTACCCGTGGCATTGCCGCTGCCGTCCACAACAGGAATAAAGCTGTTAAAAGCGCTGGCCAGGGAAGAAGCAAAGGTATCTATCTTATCCATGTAATACAAAATACCGTTTTCAAGCGATTCGCCCGTGCTGGGGGAAGCGCCGATACCCCGGCCGTTGAGCATCTCAAGCGCACCCCGCAGAGCGCCGCTTGAAATACCGGTTTCACCTCCGGTGCTTTTCCAGGAAAGCGCCGCGGTTTTGTCGCTGCTGCCTTTTGACAGCAGCAGGGGATCGTAGTCGGTGTCGTTGACCGCCACATGGTTATCCGAGCCCATTGTAATGGTTACGGTGCCGTCGGACAGATTCTGCACCGAAATATCCGCATATTTTGAGAGCTGGTCAATCAGCACGTTGCGCTGATCCAGCAGCTCGTTAGGGCCATAGGTAGAAAGATTGCCGCCGTAGCAAACCGTCACCTCATTTTTAATGGTCTTATTGTAGTTGGCAATTTGCTCAAG
>JAEWYJ010000245.1 GCA_023395695.1 Bacillota bacterium
GCAGACGCCCCAGCCGCATATACGCGGGGCCGTCATAGCCCAGAAGCGCCTCGACCGCCTGCTCCATCTCGTAGCCGTCGCAGGGGCACAGCACCATCATACCCGGAATAGCGCGCATCAGGGCAAAATCTTCAATGCACTGGTGGGTTGCGCCATCCTCGCCGACCGAAAGGCCGCCGTGCGAACCGACAACCTTGACGTTTAAATGCGGGTAGCAGATGGAGTTGCGAACCTGCTCCCACGCACGGCCCGCCGCAAACATGGCAAAGGAGTTGATAAAGACCTTTTTGCCGCAGGTTGCAAGACCGGCGCCCACACCGGCCATGTTTGCCTCGGCAATACCCATATTGAAAAAACGCTTGGGGCAGGCTTTGGCAAACCCGCCGGACATGGTCGAACCCGAAAGGTCGGCGTCCAGCACCACCAGTTCGGGGAAGCTGTCCGCCAGCCTGACCAGCGCCTTGCCGTAAGCCGCGCGTGTTGCAATCACTTCACCCATTGTCTTAGCCCTCCAGTCCTTTCAAAAATGCTTCAAGCTCGGCCTTACCCTGTGCATATTGTTCGTCGTTGGGTGCCTTGCCGTGCCATCCGTAGTTGTTTTCCATATAAGAAATGCCCTTGCCCTTGACCGTTCTGGCCAGTATCATAACCGGTTGACCCCCAACGGTTTTCGCCTCGTCCAGCGCCGCGCTAAAAGCGGCATAGTCGTGCCCGTCCACCTTGAGCACCTTCCAGCCGAAGGCCTCCCACTTTTTGTCGAGCGGCTCGCTGGGCATAACGTCCTTGGTCGCACCGTCTATCTGAAGGCCGTTGACATCAATAACGCCGCAAAGGTTGTCAAGCTTATATTTGGCGGCGGCCATCGCGGCTTCCCAAATCTGGCCCTCGTCAATCTCACCGTCGCCCATCATGGCATAGACGCGGTAATCCTTTTGGTCGAGCTTGCCGGCCAGCGCCATACCCACGGCAGCCGAAAGGCCCTGGCCCAATGACCCGGTAGACATGTCGACGCCGTTGACATGGTGCATCTCGGCATGACCTGACATGTGCCCGTCGATAGAGCGAAAGAGGTCCAGATCCTTTTCCGGGAAAAATCCGCGCAACGCCAGCACGGAATAGAGGCCGGGGGTGCAGTGCCCCTTTGAAAGCACAAAGCGGTCCCGGTCAGGGTGCTTGGCGCGGTTTGGCTCCACCCGCAGCGCCTCAAAATATAAGACCGTAAGCATATCCATAGCGGAAAACGAGCCGCCAACATGGCCCGAGCCACAGCGATGCACCGCCCTCAGCGCAGCCAGCCGCGCCTTGGTGGCAATAACCGCCAGTTCTTTGACACGCGTTTGTTCCATAGCAAATTTCCTTTCAATTCGTTTCTGCCCAGCAGCACAGCCGCCGGAATTTCTGTTTCTCTAAAACAGCCCTATATAAAGCCTTCCATAGACCGGCTGTCTTTAACAGGTCTTCAGGACCGACAGGTCGAGCGTTTTAAAGCCTTGCAACAATGCCGACACTCGGTCAAGCAGCATTTGGCAGTCGCCCGCGGCTTTGCCCTCGACGTTAAGCGGCATCAGCGGGTCGTGCAGCGATATGCGCAGCAGCACCCATCCCTCCGGAAAGGTCAGCCGCACCCCTTCGTAGGAATTGGGCACAACGGTATAGCCCGCCTGCGCCGCGCGTTCCTCAACGGCTTTTAGCACCGCCCTGCCGGTCTCGGCAAAATCGTCGCCGGCAATCAGAATACGCACCTCTTTTTCTTCAAAAGCGGGAGGTAGCGCCTCAATCAGAGCGCCCAGCGGCCTGCCCTGCGCTTTGGCGCGCGCAGCAGCTACCAGTAGCTTGACCGCCATATAGGCCCCATCGTCGAGAAAATAATTTTCTGACAGCGCACCGTGGCCGGAGGTTTCAATAGCCAGCGGACAGACAACGCCCGCTTTGTTTAAACGAACCGCCTCGTTGATGACATTTTTATAGCCGCGTTTAAACCGGTGGTGCTTAAGGCCCAACGTGTTCTCTAAAAAAACGGTCAGCCGGTCGGAGGTTACCGAGTCGGTTACAACGGTTGCGCCGGGGTAATCGGGCGCGAGCACCGCCGCCATCATGGCGATGATTGCGTCCCGGTTAACCGCATGTCCGTCTGGCAGCACCGCCGACATGCGGTCGACGTCGGTGTCAAAGATGATGCCGAGATCGGCGTTGCTTTGCACCGTCGCCGCCTGAATGGCCGCCATAGCCGCCTTATTTTCAGGATTGGGCATGTGGTTGGGGAAGGTGCCGTCCGGCTCTAAGAACCGGCTGCCGGAGATATCAGCTCCCAGCGGCCGCAGCACGCGCTCGGCAAAGAAGCCCCCCGCGCCGTTGCCCGCGTCGAGCACCACATGCAGCCCGGCGAGCGGCTGTTCATAGTCTGCAGCGTTGACCCCGCGCTTAATCTTTTGACAAAGATCGGTTGAATATAATGCGATCAAATCGACGGGCTGCGCGGTTTTATCGCTGTATGTCGGCACAATCGTCTCAGCCGACAGCAGCACCGCCCTAATATCCGGCTTATCAAAACCACCGTCCCGGCCAAACAGCTTGAGACCGTTGCGCTCCATGGGCAGATGGCTGGCCGTAATCATTACCGAGCCGTCAAAGTCCGTCTCAGGATAAACCGTGGCGCAAAACATGGCGGGGGTGGAAGCCATCGCGCAGTCAAACGCCTGCGCACCTGTAGTCAGCACGCCGGCAAGAATCGCTTTCTTCAGCGCCGCCGCCGTCACGCGCGAATCGTGCCCCACGCCGATTTTGAGCTCTTCGCAGGCTTTTTTGGTCTTTTGGGCCATGTAGCGCACAAATGCGATGGCTATTCTGTTCACAATGTCCTCCGTGAGGTTAACCGGCGCGCCGTTTGGCACAGGCAGCGCCACCCCGCGGATATCGCTGCCGTTTTGCAGCGATGAAAGGTCGGTGTTCAATCAGCATCTCTCCCTGGTATTGATATGGCCGTTTGCATAACGTATCTTTAAATTTATTATACACGTCTTTGCCCTCAACACAACCTGACAGCCCCATTTTTCTCTTTGTATGACAGAAAGTCCGCCAAAAAACGTTTGGCTTTTGTCATACTCAACACCCCTGAAGCGCGTTTGCATTTAGCATGGGGCGGCGACGCCGGGGGTATAGGCCAGCGACAGCTCGTCCTTGCCGGTAACGGCAATCTTGGGCACTGTTTCGAGCTTGCCGCGCAGCGCGTAATGCAGCTTGAGAGATTCCTGTGCGTAATCCATTACTAATCCTCCTAAAGCCTTTTCTGTGTCGTGTTGTAATCGGCCAACTTAAAAGGCAGAGCTGAATTGACATACGTATTTTGTGTCGAAAGGCACTAGGCGCAGGCGGGCTGACGCCCGGCTGGGAGGATAATGCTGCGGCACGAAAAATACGCCGTCAAGACCGTGTGCTTTTTAGGGTTGCAACTATATGAACTGTATTATAGGGGACAACCACTGCTTTTGCAATTGCTGCCGACGCTTTGTTTAACAAAAAACCGGGGGATACGGACGCTTGCCCGTATCCCCCGGTATGGTCTTATTCCTCCAGCTCGTGCAGACGCGCCGCGTAGGGCGAGTTCATCGAGTTGTGCTCCGCCGCCGTGCTTTGATAGCGCGAAATACTCGCTGCGCTCTTATAAACAGGCTGAATGGTGCCAGCGCCGGCCACGCAGCCGCCGGGGCAGCCCATGCCCTCCAGCAGATAACCGTTGCGCTTGCCCGCCCGGGCCAACGCCAGCATTTTACGGCATTCGCGCAGGCCGTCGGCATAGTCGGTCATCACCTCGCGGTCGGGGTCAAGGCTTTTAATCGCGTGGGCCACAGCGCCTGCGACGCCGCCCGAAACGGCAAAACCGCGTCCCGCACCGGTCGATTCGGCAAAAACCTCGGTCTCGACCGGCTCAATCGTCTTGAGATCAACGCCCTTGGCATCAAACATACCCTGAAGCTCCTCAAAGGTCAAAACAAAATCCACGTCGCTGCGCACGGTGCGGCGCGAGGCCTCCAGTTTTTTGGCGGCGCAGGGGCCAATGAACACCACCCGCGCATTGGGACGGTTTTTTTTGACCATGCGGGCCGTCAGCACCATCGGTGTAAGCGCCATCGAAATATAGGGCGCAAACTCGGGGAACAGTTTTTTGGCCATAACGCTCCACGACGGACAGCAGCTCGTCGCCATAAAGGGCTGCTCGGCGGGCACCTTCTCCAGAAAATCGTGCGCCTCCTCAATGGTGCACAGGTCGGCGCCGACCGAGACGTCGGCCATATCGGCAAAGCCCAGCACCTTCATCGCGGCCATCAGCTGCTGGGGGGTGGTCTTATCGCCG
>JAEWYJ010000311.1 GCA_023395695.1 Bacillota bacterium
GTAACACCTATCGCCAGCATCACCGAAATTGCTCTGGTTTTCATTGCCCTACCTCCAATTATTCTTGTGCTGCCAGTACTCAGCGCACGGCCCCCCTACGCTTTGAAAGCAGCTTTTCTATATACTGTATGCAAAAATACATCAAAGTGGCAATAAAAGATAAAATTACTACGCTGGCCATGACAAGGTCGAGCTGGAACACCTGGCTGCCGTACACGATGAGATAGCCAAGCCCCGCCTTGGAAATTAAGAATTCGCCGACGATGACACCGACCCACGACATGCCCACATTAACCTTAAGCGACCCGATAATGGTCGGCAGGTTGGCGGGCAGCACGACCTTTTGGAGCACCTGCAATTTCCCCGCGCCAAAGGTCTGCACCAGACGGATCATATCCGGATCGGTCGAGACAAAGCCGCCAAGCACCTCGAGCACCGTAACCACAAGCGAAATGGACAGCGCGATGACTACAATGGCCATCGGGCGTGCGCCGATCCAGACAATAAAAATAGGGCCGAGCGCAATTTTGGGCAGTGCGTTGAGCACAACAAGGTAAGGCTCCAGCACGCGGCACAGAAAGCGCGAGCTCCACAGCACGACGGCTATAACGGTGCCCAAAACTGTTCCAAAGCAGAAACCCGCCACCGCCTCCAGCGTTGTAACCCCTATGTGCCGCCACAGCTCGCCCCTTGCGGCCAATCGGAAAATACTCATCGTAAACCGTGACGGGGAGCTGGTAATAAACGGGTCAATCAGGCCGGTTCGGGCGGCAAACTCCCAAAACAAAAGCAGCGAGACCAAAAGGCCCGCCTTTGCAATACCCACAAACAGCCGGTCGCGCCGCCGCTTTTTAAGCCAGGCCTCTCGCGCGGGGGAGGCGGCGTTTTCAGATATGAACATCGATATCCCTCCAGATGCTGTTGAAATAGCTGCGGAATTCCGCCCGTTCGCGGCACTGCATCGGGGTGCCGCGCCCCTCGGCAAATTCAATGTTATACACCGACTTAACAACGGCCGGCCGACGCGAAAGCACAATGACCCGGTCAGACATTGCCACCGCTTCCGAAATATCGTGCGTCACCATTAGCGCCGTCTTCTTCTCGTGCCGTATAATCGACGCAATATCGTCCGCAACGGCCAGACGCGTCTGATAATCGAGCGCAGAAAAAGCCTCATCAAGCAGCAGCAGCTTTGGACGTACCGCCAGTGTGCGAATCAGCGCGGCGCGCTGGCGCATGCCGCCCGAAAGCTGGTCTGGAAAGCTATCCTTAAACTCCCACAAGCCGTATGTATGCAGCAGCTCGTCGACATAGGCGCTGGCGTCCCGCTTATCCTGGCTGCGAATCTCAACGCCGAGCAGCACATTCTGGCGTATGGTGCGCCAGGGAAACAAGCTATCCTTTTGCAGCATATAGCCGATATTTCCCCCACCGCTGATAGCAACACTGCCCGATGTGGGCGCCAGAAGCCCCGACGCAATAGACAGCAACGTGGATTTTCCGCAGCCCGAAGGGCCAATTACGCTGACAATTTCCCCCTCGTACACCGAAAAGGAGATCTCGTGTATTGCTTCAATTTCTCCTTCGTCCGACTGATATGTTAAAGAAAGGCGCTCCACCTGCACCACAGGCTCGGGCGCTTGAACAAAATAATCCATGGGCAAAACCTCCCTCACAGCATCATATTCCAAAGCCTGCAAATGTGTGGCACTGAGCATGAGGCCGCATGGGCGTATTTCGACCCCAAAACAGACAAACCGCAAAAACGTACAAGCGTTTCTGCGGTTCGTCAAGTTTTTTATGCACCGGCAGGGCGTTTAAGGGCCTCGCCGAAGGTCAGGGGCGCTATTCAACAGCAAAGTCCTCTGAGGCAAAATTTGTATAATACCGGCCACTCTGCGCCGTAAACTTTAATACGCAGTAATCCGGGTCGGTCACGCCCTGTGAATAATAAAGCGTGTCTCCTTCCCGCCAGACCGTTTCCTTGCTCGCGGCATCCTCTAAAACCGTCATGACGCCCTTGAGCATAACGCCGCGAAAAAACCGTTTGTCACAAAAATAAATGCAGGCCTTCGGATTATGACGGTATTGCGCCACACGCATGGAGGACGTATTGGTCGTGAAATAAAAGGTTTTGATACCCTCGCGCTTTCTGGGCGGCAGCATGGCCTTGGCGTTGGGAAAACCGTCGCCATCCACCGAGCCGATAAAGCAAACACTTTGCTTGTCAATTAATTTGCCGACTGTTTGCACCGCATCCCGCATCATCGTTGCATAATCCCTTCATATAAAAATAGGCAGACGTAAAATTTTCAAGGTCTCGCCTGTAAAGCCCAGCCTACTGCCGCATGTAATCTCCGGCCTGCTCCCCGCACCAGAATGCCTTTGCAAGGTCGACACGACCGTCCGGCAAAAACGGCACCTGCTCTTCCTGGAGCATACGGCGCTGCTCCTCGTCGCCGCCAAAAGCGAATTCCGGGGCCAGCCTGCCCTCCCGGTTGACCACCCGATGGCAGGGTATGGTGCCGGGACGCGGGTTCTGGTGCAGCGCCCACCCCACTGCGCGGGCGGCGCGCGGGTTGCCGCAAAGCAGCGCCACCTGCCCGTAGGACGTCACCTTGCCGCGTGGAATGCGGCAAACCGCCTCGTAAACTGCATCAAAAAAACTTTTCTCCTGCATTGCTCTCTCCCAATTATTGCAAGGTGTCGATATTGCTGCCCGGCGCCTGCTGCAGGTCTGTGCCTTCAGCCGGATGCGCTCCGGCGGCATCCGGCGCGGTTTCTTCCTCATGGAACACCTCAGCCGCAAGCTTCTCCTGTTGACGCAGCAGATATTTTTTGCGCAGCGTTAAAAGCAGCAGGCATATTGCAAACGCGCCCGCAAACGCCAGCCCCGCATAGTACAGGTTCAACGCGCCGACCATATGGAAGGCCGTATCCCCGGGGTCGGTCTCAATGCATAGCACCGCCGTTACCAAATGGCCCGCGCCATAAACCGGCAGGCAGGTCACCGCAACTTTTTTAAAGTCCGGCCGGGTTACAAGCGCGGCGGTATAGCCCCCCGTGCTTTTACTGTTATAAATTTTATCTGTCACCGCTTTGACCGGCTTATAGGCCCCGCTTATCGGGTACTCTGCACCCGGTGCAAAATAATCGGTGCCGGCCTCGGCATTGTCGCGGTAGCTGCCGTCCACAAGGCTGCGCAGCGTCTTGCCGTCGGCACGGTAAAGCAGATAGCTTTTAATATAATTTTGCTGCGCGTTGAGCTGGCTGAGCAACCCGGCCAAAAACTTATAGTCGGCGTTGACAGCCGGCTCGGCGATAAGCGCGTCAATCTGCTGCGCAGAATAATACGAGATGGCGGTGACCGCCGCGCGCATTTGGGTCATTGTCGCTTCTCCCGTAGTACGCAGCGCATCGCTTTTCCGTACCGAGGGTGCTGCAAAGCATATCAAGGCCAAAACGGCGCTCAATACTGCCGTCAATTTAAGTACTGTGCCAACGCCATGTCCGTTTTTTTCTTTGATCTGGCTCATGTCATACACTCCCTGCTGATATTACGATTTTGGTACAAATATAGCATCATCTGCGCATCATCCCGGTATAATAGCCGTTCTGCGGCTATTATACCATGAACGCAAAACAAATGGTATCATTTTACACAACAAAAGGCGACTGCCGCGTTTTAGCGGCAAACCGCATATATCGGTATAACAGCACGCTTTAAGCCGTCGTACCGGCCAATGCCCGGCGCCCGGTACGGAAGCGCCTGACAATGAATCCGATTGGGGTAATTTTAAATTGGCATTAATATTGGCCCTGACGGGGACAGCGGCGCAATCAAACCAAAACAGCGCCTCTCCGGCACAGGTTGGTTGAGCAGCATGGGTCAAAGTGTGCGCTTGCGGTAATAGAGAGCCAGCGCAATCAGCGACACCACTGCTTCTGTGACTGGCAGCGCACACCATACGCCCGTCATCCCCCACAGGGCCGACAGCAGAAACACTGTAGGCAGCACGATGACAAAGCCGCGCAAAAGCGAAATAAAATACGCAGGCCGGGCATATTCGGTTGCGGCAAAATAGGCCGACAGCACAATGTTAAAGCCTGCAAAAGCGCAGGATATAAAGTAGATTTTAAGCCCTGCCGTCGCAATATGCTGCATCTGCGGGTCGCGCGCGCTGTTAAAAGCCGCCGCAATTGGCTGTGCGCCAAAGAAAACAAGCGCATAAACAGCAGCCGACAGCGCCGTTACCGCTATAAGCGCATACCGCAGCGTCACGCCGAGCGCTTTGCGGTTTCCCGTACCGTAAAGACGGCTGAGAATGGGTTGAATACCCTGCGCCACCCCTGTAAAAATGGAGATCACCACAATCGAAATATTGGCGATAACCCCATAGGCCGCCACACCAATATTCCCGCTCAGGCGCATGGCGATGAAGTTAAATGCAATCAGCACAGTGCCGGAGGCCAGCTCCGAGATGCAATACGGCGCGCCGCAGGACAGAATATTTTGGGCCAGACGGGAGTGAATGCGCGTTTTCTCCGGCCTGAAGCCGTTTTTACCTTTTATAAAAAAACCGGACAGCGTCAAAAGGCTGATAATCGGCGCACAGCCGGTTGCAAGCACCGCGCCAAAGATGCCCATGTTCAGCGGAAAGATAAAAATATAGTCCAGCACGATATTAGAGAGACTGCCCGCCACCATTGCCAGCATGGCCAGCTGCGGCGCACCGTCATTGCGCACAAAGCACATGACAACATTATTGGCGATAAACAGCGGAGAAAAAAGCAAAAGCACCCTCAAATAGGTTCGGCACATCTCAAATACGGCCGTGTCCGCCCCAAGCGCCGCGGTAATAGCGCCCGACAAAAACACACCGGCGGCAAAAAGGAGCGCGGCACAAAACAGCGCCATCAGCGCCGCGTAATTAAAAGCGCGGTTGGCCCCGGCATGATTATGCTGGCTTTTTAAAATGGCGTACTGGGTTGCGCCCCCCATGCCCAGCATCAGCCCGGCACCCTGAATCAGGCTGAAAACCGGTATCGCCAAATTA
>JAEWYJ010000314.1 GCA_023395695.1 Bacillota bacterium
CGGTTGTACTGCTGTCATCGTCGGCTACCCCGAAGGTTGAGTACCAGCCCGTTATCCATTTGTTTCCTTTGTCGGAATCGCGCGTAATCGGGATACCGTTATAAAGGACAAAGTCCTGACGGTCGAAAAGAGAGCGTGAAATAATCTCCGGTGTTCTGTTGGAGGTCCCCGGGTATGACAGCTGCAGGTATAGGCCCGTGAGACCGTTTGGGTTTTCTACCACCTCCACGCGGTACCCACTGCCGATAGGGTATTGCGAGTTTGGATTGCCGTAAATCTCCAGGTCACCGATGACGCTCACAACCTCCTTGCTGGCTGCCAGTGCCGTCGCGGGCAGCATAGACACAACCATCATCACTGCAATCATCAGGCAAAAAAATCCTCTTATCGTTTTCAAGCGCGTTCTCTCCTTGCTGTTATTCATCGGTTTTGTCCTCCGGCGGGCTTTCGGGTGGCGTTTCGCTTTGCGGCCGGTCAGGGTGCGCCTTGACCGCGGGCGCCTGAAAGGCGGCTTCGGCCTGCTGCTCCGCCGGGAGCGCAGGCGTATGGCCGTCGTTCGGCGCGTCGTTCGGCGGCGGTATATCCTGTGCGGGCGCACATGCGGCGTCGGCGCTTTCTCCGGCCGGGGGCAGTGCTTTTGGCTGCGTGTCCGGCAGCGTTTTTGTCGCCCCGTCGCCCTGCGGCATCGGGTCAAGATAGGCCGGATGCGCATTTGTCGCATCGCTGACGACAAAGCCGTCGCGTATCGTAATAATGCGGTCGGCGTAGCGCGCCAGCTCGTTGTCGTGGGTGACCAGCACAAAGGTGATGCCATGCTCATGCGCCATTTCAATCAGCAGGTGCATGACCTCCAGCGTCGTGCGGCTGTCAAGGTTGCCGGTCGGTTCGTCCGCAAAAACAATTTTCGGCTTTGCTACAAACGCCCTTGCAATACCCACACGCTGCTGCTGGCCGCCCGACATCTCAGAGGGCTTGTGCCGCGCACGGTTGCCAAGGCCCACCTTTTTAAGCATTTGCAGCGATTCTCGGTCGCGCACCTCGCGCGAGACGCCGCGGAACAGCAGCGGCATGGCCACATTTTCGGTCGCAGTCATTGAGGGAATCAGATTATAGGACTGAAACACAAAGCCGATATACTTTTGTCTGAAGCCCGCCAGCTGATCCTCGGTCAAACGCGAGATATTGGTTTTTCCGATGTACACGCTGCCCGCTGTGGGCTTCTCCAGCCCGGCCAGCTGGTTTAACAGCGTAGATTTTCCCGAGCCGGAGGTGCCGAGAATACAGCAAATTTCCCCCTTGCCAATGGCCAGGTTGATATTATTGAGCGCCTTGACCTTTTCAGCTCCGACGCGATATGTTTTGGAGAGGCCCTTTATGGTAATAATGTTGTCCAAACGCCGCTCTGCCCCTTTCGTCTGTAAAATGTATCCGGTCAATTAGTGTATAAATCAGGACGTATTGTTGCCCGTATCAGCCAAAAATTTCACCAGATAGTCACTTCATTCTATCATACACGGCGCAGGAAGAAAAGAATTATACCGACCGGGAATAAAAATGATGTGGGTTGCAGGCGAAGGCCTTGTTACCGTCTTATCGGGCATACTGCTTTGTTGGCGCGTTTTTAGTGATGAAAAGGCGAAAACGCGAAAACGCGAAAACGCAAAAACGCAAAAACGCAAAAACGCAAAAACGCAACACTGCCCGATGCATTCCGTATATTTTTACGCCGCATGTGATAAAAAGCAGCTGTTAAGCCGGCTGTTTTAAGCTTTGAATGCCGTTTTAGTCTATATAGTCAAACCACCAGAAAACCAATACGTATTGACGGTCTGTTTTGCGGCTGACTGCGTTGTCGTCCTCGAAGGGCGCCAGCCCATCCGCGTCCTCCGCCTTGTCAGCCACAAAACAGCCTCGCCAATCCTGTATCGTTTTTCTGGTGGTATGACTATAACACTGGTCAGCCACACAAAAAACAGGTATAATAGCCGCATTGCAGCTTATCATACCTGTTCCGATACGGCGGCCGGCTTGGCCGTTATCCGTTATCTAGGTTTCTGAGGCTTTGGCAGGGTAAGGGTTGACATGCACCATGCAATGCTTTACCGACGGGAAATGCAGCTCAATCTGCTCGTGGACTGCCTGAGCAATGTCGTGCCCTTCTTTGACGCTTAAATTTTCGTCCGCCGCAATGCAGACGTCCACATAAATTTTGGCGCCGAATTTCCGGGTAATCAGGCTGTCTATCTGCATAACGCCCCGCTGTGCCAGCACAACGCTGCGCATCTGCATTTGCAGTGCGGGCTCGCAGGCGTGGTCGAGCAGCTGATCAAAGGCTTGCCGGGCAATGTCAAAGGCTACCTTAACAATGACCAGCGAGATGACGACGCACGCAATCGGATCCATAATCGGAAAGCCCAGCAGCGCGCCCCCGATACCGATAAGCGAGCCAACCGAAGAAAGCGCGTCTGATCGGTGGTGCCACGCGTCCGCCATCAGCGAGGCAGAATCGGCTTTTTTTGCTGCGGCACGGGTGTAGTGGTACATCAGCTCATTAACGGCAATCGATGCCACCGCCGCCGCAAGTGCCAGATAGCCCGGCACGACCAGACTGCCCGAAAGGCCGCTGACAATGCTCTTGAGACCGCCGAAGCCAATATACAGACCGGTGGCCATGAGCAGGCCGGCCAGCGCCACGGCAGCGGCGGATTCCATGCGCTCGTGCCCATAGGGGTGCTCGGCATCCTCCTGCTGCGCCGAGACGCGCACCCCCCAGATGACCACGA
>JAEWYJ010000010.1 GCA_023395695.1 Bacillota bacterium
CTTCAAGGGGTTTAAAACGCTCTCCCCCACCAGAGAATAGGCGGCGAAATGGATAACGCCCTCAATCGGCTCTTTATTAAAAAGCCCCTCTAAAAAAGCCTTGTCCGAAATATCTCCTCTATAAAAACGTGCGCGCCTGTCCACCGCCTGCACATGCCCGGTGGAAAGATTATCGGCCACGACAGTATCGACACCCTCGTCGCAGAGCGCTCTAACGGTATGTGAACCGATATAGCCCGCGCCGCCCAGCACCAGAATAGCCATTGATACAATCCCCCTTTTCATATCGGCAACAAATGCCTTTGGTCTTTATCATAGCTGAAAAGTGCACGGCTTGCAACAGGGCAGCACACATTAAAAATTAAGGATTGGAGCTGGAATTCCCCTGCACTTTGTAGTAAAATAAAAAGTATTAAAACACAATATATGGAGGGCACTCAAAATGGGATTTGTCGTGACCACCCTGATGGAAACCCACGCGGCGGCAACGGGCCTGCACACTGAACACGGCCTGAGCCTGCACCTGACCGACGGCAGCTTTTCGCTGTTGCTGGACACCGGCGCCACGCCGGCCTTTCTGGATAATGCCAGACAGCTTGGCGTCGGGCTGGGTCACATGGATATTCTGGTCCTCAGCCACGGGCACTACGACCACACCGGCGGCGTCAGGGCATTGCTCGAAAGCGGCTGCCACCCCGTGGCAACCTATTTGGGGCCAAACTTTTTTGCCCGTCGGTATCATCGTGAGCCGGGGCGCCTGTACCCGATCAGCGCAAGGCTGACCGAGGAATTCCTTTTTGAGAACGCAATGCCATTTTATGTGCTGGAGCCGGGTATACTAAAGCTTAACGAGCAGGTCTCGCTTGTGTGCGGCATTCCTTTTAAAACCGAGCTTGAAAAAGCCAACCCCCGCCTGCTGCGCCAACATGGCAGCGCTTATGTGGTGGATGACTTTAACGAGGAAACAGTGGTGGTTGTTCACGGTGAGCAAGGCCTGGCACTGCTTTCGGGCTGTTCTCACCGGGGCGTGGTCAATACCTGCATGTGGGTGTCTGAGCTATTCCGGCAGCCGGTGCATACCTTTATCGGCGGCACACACCTGATGGATGCAGACGAGGCACGCATCCGTGCCACCATGGCAAGCCTGCGCACGCTCGGCGTACGCCGGCTGGGCGCCTGCCACTGTAACGGCGAACAAGCCGGCGCTATTTTTGAGCGGGAATTTGAGGGCTTTTTTAAAAACAACACCGGTACGGTCACCGCGCTTTAATCAGGAGGGGTAAAACAATCCTGTGCAAGACCGCCGCCCTCAAGCAACAGTACTGCCGCCGCCGCAATGATATGCGCATGCTTTTGCTCATCGGGTATATTTAAGGGGTACTCCCCTATTTCAAGCAGCTCGCCTCCCAGGGTGGTGACGGTTCGCTGAACCGAAAAGACAGGCTTTTGACGGTCCAGACTTGAAAGGGTCAGCGTATCTCTTTGGCGCAGCCCGCAGCTTATCAGCTGCTGGCTGCCGTCAAGCACAATGTCGGGACCGCTTTCTGAAAAGGAGAGGATTGTCGCACCCGACGGTGCAAAAAAAGGGCTTTGGCAGCCTTCGGGCACCAGCACAATACAGCGTGCGGACGCCTCCAGCGACACCTGCTGTTCGGGGACGCACGCGACAATGCAAAAATCGGGGTTTTCATCCGCAAAACAGCATCGGGCATTGCATAAAAGCATTGTGCGGCGGCAGCGCCCCAGCAATTCAAACAGCGCCATCGCCGCTTTTTCGCTGTCGTCTCCGGGCGGAAGCAGTATAATTACCATGATATCCCTCCGTTTTTCAGTCTATTAAAGTGTAACCCAAAACAACATTTTCATGCCGGACGCGCGTTTTGACGCAAAAAGATGTTGACATTACGCTTTTTTGAGATATAATAGATGATGCTGCAATAATTACTGCCGAATTGTGTAAAGGTAGCACGACAGACTCTGCCTCTGTTTGTCTGGGTTCGAATCCTAGTTCGGCAACCAACTAATGCAAGCCGCCCGCAGAAGCGAGCGGTTTGCAAGCAGCTTATTGGGTCATCGCTACTGCTACTGAAAGGCCCTACAACATATTCACATTTCAAAGTGCAAAAAGAAAGACCATGATGCCGTTAACATCATAGCCTTTCTGGTTTAAACACCTTGTGGTGTCTAGGGGCACAGATAAGTCTGGTGATGCGGTTGAGGCATCTGTCAGGCGTAAGCCTTTGAAGGTCGGGAAACCTTCGAAGGCTATTTGTGTTTAATTCAATAGAATTATAGCATTATAATCTTGAAAAAGCAAGTAAATTTTGGCAACGATTAATTAGGGACAAAATGTCCCTAATTAATTTGGGTTAGAAATATGAAAGCCCTTGCAATTTTTTTGAAGGCTATGCTAATATCAGTTATGAGCTATGCTCATCAGTCTGACGATGCGGTTGAGGCATCTGTCAGGCGTAAGCCTTTGGCGGCGGGAACCGTCCAAGCGCTATGAGCAGGCACCAGCATAAAACGAGAGCGGCAGGGTCAACTGAAAGGTTGCCCTGCCGCTCTTTTTGTATCGTAATATACTCCAAATGCTCAATAAATCCAGACGAGGAGAATGTAAATGAGAAGCTTTAACTATGAGGAATTGTCCCTGATGCGCTGCTACAATCCCGAAAATGGCCGGTTATCCATGATTGCCATGCTAAACGAAGTGTTACCTGACACGAAAAATAAGCTGGCGATTGAGACGATTAGAAATATCTTGGGTAAGCTGCACACCATCAGCGACGAAGAGTTTGACACTCTGGACTTCGTCAATGTGTTTGAATAGCGCTACAAGCAGAGTTGTTGCTCTGCCGCTCTTTTGGCTATGAGGTTTGTTCACTTATTGCTGATGGAAATAACCCCGCCAATTGCAGCAACTGTTAAGACTGCTCTGGCGATAGGATTATTTATGTATATGAATAAAGAAATGAGCATAAAAACAATTATCAGCATGGCAACGGCTGAAATTACTATATCTTCAAACTCAAGATCTTCATCCCTTATTGAACGAAAATTTATCATAATGAGTACCGAACCTGCAAAAAATAAAATCATAGCCAAAATAAAATATTGGAGCGGCTTATAATTATCGTAAGCTAATAATTCAAAAGGCCTTTGGTCTAAACCCTTTCCAAGCAAAATATCGTTGAGCCGACGAAGCTTGAAAAGGAAAACGGCGCTGAATAGCAGATATACAAATTCGCACCATTTGGCTTTTAGAATGCCTTTTAAAGTCATAGCAAGTCACCATTTTCTGTGATTTTTTTTAAACTCTTCTATAAACAATTTTTCTTGAAGATTCTTTTTTATTTGATTAAAGGTATCAATTATAATGAGCCCGAGAGTAAAAAGAACAACCAGACACAACAAAATTATTACAAGTAATGATACCTTGGAAGAATCATTGATACCGGAGCTTGATAGGAATATCATTACAAGCTGCTCCGATTTTTCCAGCAGGTATTCTAAAAGCCCCATAATGAGTGACACAAATATTATACCGACAAAAGTGGCAAGCTTTAATTTTCCGCACTCACATTTTGTTGCTGTTTCGATATAGCGCATTTCAATTTCACTATCGCTCATGAGCTGATATTTTTGGATCTTTGCATTGAACTTTTCTAACGCTTTCTTGTGTCTGAAGCTATACGAAATGCGATTAATAAAATTTTTGATCAGTTGCATTTCGACACCTCCAATGCTCTACGCTCATAAGAAACCCCTATGTCCGATCCGTATAAATTATACAAGTCTATTAACCGCTCTTTTTGATACACTTCAGAAAGAGAATTAATATCATTATATATGACGGTATAAGGGTTATCAATATTTTGGCGATAATTGTAATATTTCATGGCATAGGAGTAAAAAATTCTGTTTCGCAATCGGATTGTCTTTGGAACGCATTTCAATGGAATTTTCCCATATACTAAATCTAGTTTAAGTTGGTTATGAGAAAAAACAACTATTTTTCTTTTCTGCATGGCGAAAGCCCCTTTCTATTATCGTCCTCTGTCGTCGCGCCGGTGAGATTTCGCCGGCGCTCTTTGTTTACGTTCGTGTGCCAGATCAGACACGCGCTGAAGCTTGGCTTGAATGCTGTCTTCTTCCTGGCCGGACGCCGCCGAGAAATTTGGTAACGGCTGCTCCGGGTCAGGAAGATCCAGCAGCCTACGCATGTACAGTTCGGCGGAGCACCAGAGCCGTAGCTCCTCGCGCAGATCATCCCACTTCGCGGACAAATTATCGCGTCGGGCTTCCAGCGCCCTGATCTGCTCGGCCTGCCGATCTTCCAATGTGGCAATCTCTCGCCCGAAAGCTTCAGGCACGACATGATCGTTGTACCCGGCAGCCTGAAGCTTTTTGCTGGCGTAGGCAAACTTATCAATTTCGTCCTTGTGGTTCTGGTAGAACCGGCCCCGGAAAAGCTTCAGCTTATCAAACTGCTCGGCAACGGCACGGTGTTGATCACACCAGAGCGCACACTTCTCCAACTCGCGCAGCTGCTGAGCTTCAGAAATGCCGACGGCCTTCAGCCGGTCAATCTCAGCCTGGGCATGGATGATACCATCCCGGCAGGCATCATGGTCGGCCTGCGCCTTTCGGACGCCGACGAGAATATCCGCATAGCTTTCGACGCCATGCGTGGCAAGGAAGTTGTGCGTGCCGGCAGCATAGCGAATGGCGCTGCGGATGTTCTCAACACGGTGAGGCGCCGTCCCATCGGGCGCAGGCTGTCGCGCACCTCCGGCGCTGGCCGGGGGTGTTTCAAGCCGCCGCTGCGGCTTCTTCTCCGACGAAAGCACGGGGCTTTCGTCCTTTTTCGGGGTACAGGGCGCCCCCTGTCGCACAGCACCGTGGAACGGTGCATCAGTGCGCCTTTGGTCCTCCCGGCTGCGCCCGGATGGACCGCCGGACTTGGCAACCTCCGGTTGCGAGAGCCGGCCCCCGGCCGCTTTCGCCGCCTCCTCACCGACCAAGGTGGGCTCGGATACCCTCGCCTTTTTCGATTGGCGCTGCCGCGCTCTTGCCCGTTCAAATATCTCCTGCGCTGTTTCCCAAAGGCCCGCCGGCTCGATGCCCAGATCGGCCATCTCGTTGCAGGCTGACACCGTGCGGTTGTAATTACCTTTCTCGGTGGAAACGCCCTTGCGTTCCAGGGCGGTAGCCTCCTTGCCCAAATGGATGGTAGCCTGGCGTTGGATACCCTGCTCATCATAGCTGCGATGGTCGATCCGGTACGGTAGTCCCTTCGCTTCATAACGCGCGTTACAGGCCTCCGCCCACTGGGCGCGCCAGGACACCTAAAGCGTCTTGTTGTTCCAGCCGGTGAGATCCACGTTGCGCGATTTCCATTCGCCGTTGGCGCCCATGATACGCTCGCCGTTGCGGTCGGTGATATACTCCTTTTTGGACTTCGTTTTCCACCACACGCCGGATTTTGTCATGGGCCGCATGGTAAGCATGATATGCACATGCGGGTTGTGGTCCTCGCCGTTTTTATCTTTGGCGTGGTAGGCGATGTCCGCGCACATGCCCTTGGCCACAAAATTCTTTTGCACAAATTCGCGTACGAGAGCAATGTTTTCTTCCCGGGTAAATTCGCCGGGCAGGGCAATGCGCAGCTCACGGGAAAGCTGGGCGTTGCTCTGACGTTCGGTCTGCTCCACGGCGTTCCAGAGCGTCTGCCGGTCGTGATAGCGGCCGGGCGCGTTTTCGGACAGCATAATTTCAGTATGGATGACCCCTCCTTTGCGGGTATAGTCGTAGACGACACCGGTGCGCTCATCGACGAGGCGCGCGCCGGCGCGGTAGGCCGCTGCCGCGACAGAGGTTGAACGCCGGCTGGCGGCCTTCTCCGACACAGATCCGTTCTGATTCATCCTGATACTTTTGCCGCGGCCGATGATCTGGCCGTGAAAGCTGTATAATGCCATGCGCTCCACCTCCTTCCGGGCGTTCTTAACACCATGATAGAAGATTTCGGCGGCGGGTTACAGGTGGTTTGGGTGTAGAAAAAACAAGAAATTCCGGCGGCCTTTTTGGCGCACGGAAAGCCTTGACAATATGAGACTCACAATTTTCCGGTAAATGTCGAACCATGTTAATTGCGGTCCAATAAAATATGTGGTAAAATTTTCTTAATAAATGCTGAACTGAGGTGATTGACTGTATGGCTGGAAAATTTACTCAAAAGCCATTTTCTGAAATCAATTTAGAAGATCCATTATTCGATTCACTTAAATGCGATTACCCGGATTTTTCAGATTGGTTTTACCGAAAATCTACTGAAGGGCGCAAAGCAATTGTATTTAACGATGAGCAAGGGCTTGGAGCCTTTGTTGCATTAAAAAGGGAGCATGAACCGATATCCACGATTGAAGGCAGCTTGCCTCAAGCACCTCGCGTCAAAATATGTACTTTGTGTCTTGCGGAACGTTTCAGGGGGCAACGTTTAGGTGAAGGGGCTATAGGTTTAGTACTATGGCAATGGCAAAAATCCAAACAAGAAGAAATATATGTTACCGTTTTTCCAAAGCATAGTGAATTAATTCAACAATTAGAGAGATTTGGTTTTATATTAGCCGGACATAATCACAACGGTGAAGGAGTTTATCTCAGAAGCCGAACAGCCGTGGATTATTCTGACCCATTTAAATCATTTCCTTTTATATCTCCTAAGTTTGCAAAGGGTGGATACCTTATTGTGCGAGATAGCTATCACGACACACTCTTTCCCTATTCTGAATTAAAAAACACCACACAACAACAACTTGCGATTGATGCTGCAAATGGCGTCTCAAAAGTCTATGTCGGTAATGCGTGGCAAGTTCATTATCAAATTGGAGAACCCATATTTATTTATAGACAGTATTCCGGAGCAACAGGAAAGCGTTATAAGTCTTGCGTGACCTCATACTGTGTGGCTACAAATATCATTTATGTAAAACGCAATGGAATGCCTTTAATGACATACCCAGAATTCTGCAATGCCATAGGCAACAAATCTGTTTTTAACCAAAAAGATTTGCATGATAAATACACCGAAGATAAAAACTTAACCGTTATTCATCTTCTTTATTATGGATATTTTGGCGCTGGCAACAATGTGAATTTAGATTGGCTTGATAATAACGGACTCTGGAGCCCTAAAGGCAGCGATATATACCCCGCTAATTTACAGCTTACACCGCAACAATCTTTAACTATATTCGAAGCAGCAGGAGCTGATATTAATAATATATTTTTGGATGAATAAAGACTTGATCCCATTTTGAGATGATATTTCTTGCTTTGAATTTAATATTATGATAAAATTAGCTATATAGCTAATTAGTTAATTAGTAAAAGGAGGGCAGCAATGACGTTTGGAAGCTATTTGCGCAGAATGCGCGGGTTGAGAAAGCTTAGGCAGGAAGATTTAGCATCTAAAATTGGAGTATCAACCGTATATATATGCGACATAGAAAAAAATCGTCGCTATCCCCCGAGTCTGGAAAAATTACGTACATGGGCTGCTCAACTAAATTTATCGAAAGAAGAAGCGGCAGAGTTTTTTGACTTGGCGGGAGACTCGCGTGAAAGTGCTCCGCCGGACATCATGGAGTATTTGAGCAGAAATCCTGCCGCGAGAGAGGCAATACGTCGAGTTATGGACAAGAGTGTCAAATATGACTGGGACACGATAGCTTAAATATAGGAGGATTATTATGTGCAAATTATTAATGTCTATTAATCCAGAGCACGTTGATAATATTATGGCAGGAGAAAAAAAGTTTGAATTTCGAAAAAGAAAATGCAAAGAAAAAATAGACGGCATACTAATTTATTCAACTGCTCCGGTAATGAAGATTGTAGGCGAAGTTGAGGTAACAGGTATTGTCGAAGGTTCTCCTCAAAATGTTTGGAATAGTACCAAATACGCTGCGGGAATTGACAAAGATTTCTTCGATAAATATTATGATGGTAGCGAAAACGCATTTGCTTACGCTCTGGGCAGCATCAAAAAGTATTTTAAACCTATGGAATTAGCGGATTTTGGCATTAAATATGCGCCGCAATCGTATGTATATGTCCGCGACAGATAACGTTTTCGCTTTAATGGAGAGAACTATGAATGAAGATGAAATTCAGCGAGTGTTAGCTTTTGTGCAGTTCAATATGGCCTGTGAGGGTTTTGAGCTGACTGAAGAGGACATTGCGACTGGCCGAGAAATCTTGGAGGGTAAAATCACCGGTGATGAAGCTGTGAAGCATTATATTGAAAAGCACAGCTTGGAAACTACCGGTAAATAAGACTTAAAGGGGGAAAAGGAGATGACACGCGAGCAATGCTTGTTTCTGGCCAAAAAGCTCTATGTGGAGCTGGTATATAACACCGCCTATATCGAGGGTGTCAACGTAACCTTTCCGCAGACACAGACGATCATAGACGGCGGCATCGTCAACGACATGCCCATCAATGACATTCAAACTGTCCTGAACCTGCGAGATGGCTGGAAATTTGTACTCAACTCCATTGACACGCCGCTGACGCTGGATTACATTTGCAAGGTTAATGAACACGTTTCTCGAAACGAAAGCTTGGAGTGGGGCGTTCTGCGCACCGGCGTCGTCGGAATCAGCGGCACAGATTATCTGCCGCCGGTGCCGCAGTGTGAAGCGGTAGAGCAAGCAATTGCCCATATCAATAGCATATCCGACCCAACCGAGCGCGCAATGGAATATTTCTGCTACGCGGTGCGCAGCCAGCTTTTCTGGGATGGCAACAAGCGCACTTCCACCATGGTGGCCAGTAAGATATTAATTGAGAATTCCGTCGGCGTCCTGACCATAGATGCCAAAAACGCGCTGCGTTTTAACGATGGGCTGAACCTCTACTATAACACCGCAGATAAAACACTGCTGATTGATGCGCTGAAAGGCTGCGTCAAGACGATGGATTTTCAGCCGGAACGGACAAACATCAAGGATAAGCTAGCGGCGGCGAGGCTCGAAGCCGACCGGCTCAATACTGAGCGCACAGCCGGTCGGGGCACTATTGAGCCTAACAAGTACGACAGGGGACGCTGACATGGGCGAACGCATAAAAGACCGGATGAACCGGCTGTACAAGGAATATTTGGAACAGCAACAGGCCGCCGCTATGCCGACGACGCCGACAGCATTCTCCGCTGCGCCCGCAACGGCGGTAGCGCCGAAGGCATCTGCCAATCGAGAAAATATCGACGCCCCGGCCAGCGCGGATGAGCTGCGCCGGGCCCGGACGCACCGGCTTGTCCAAGTGGGGGCTATCTGCGACCAGTACATGGGTACCCGTGACCTGACGCCCGATCAGGTCATCACGCTGCTAAGCCGGATCAGCAAGCTGGAAAACGTGCAGGAGATCATCGGCTGAACACTGGAAGTGAATGTTTTGGCCGCGCTTTTTCAAAAGCGCGCGGATTCCAAAGGCGGTGCCTTTGGCGGCTCTCCAAAATCCCAAACGATTGCGATTATGCCGAAAGAAAAAACGCCCGTCCGCTTTTTCAGCGGACAGGCGTTTTACATACTGGACTTACAGCTTTTTGACGGCTGCGGTGAGCACGGTTTTCAGCGCGGCTCTGAGCTTGGCGGCAGTTTCCTTATCCTCGGCCTTTTCCATTTTGAGCACCAAGCCGCTAAGCTTATTAATACCGGCCTGTAAATCCTCAAAATAAACGGCGAAAGCGGTAGCGTCGGTGTTGGCCAATTTCAGCTTCTTATCCAGTTCGGCGGCTTTGGCCTGTGCCGCTTTGAGTTCAGCAGCAGCGGCGGCATCCTCGGCCTGCGCCTTTTTCAGCTTTTCCTCAAGCGCCGCCAGCTTTTTCTTTTCGGCGGCAATCGCCTTGTCGGAAGCGGCTTTTGCGGTTTCCTTGGCCTTTTGCAGCTTTTCCTCAAGTTCGGCCACCTTCTTTTTTTCGGCGGCAATTGCCTTTTCGGCATCCGCATTGCCGCTGCCC
>JAEWYJ010000062.1 GCA_023395695.1 Bacillota bacterium
ATCCCCGACAGGTCAGCCAGCATGGTGGTTGTGGCGACAACATTTATTCGACCGTCCGCTGTGTTTTTATCTGTTCCAGACGTAGCACAACCCGCGAGCAGCATCAAAAGACTGCAAGCCACACATAAAAAGCTTTTAAAACTCAGGTTCATGGATGGAATCCTCCTAAAAATATAATTGGCGTTATGGCGTCTGCACTTCATCTACATAGATTTGGCAGGCAGCCTTATAACTGATTTGAACGCGCTCACCCTCAAGGTCCAGCGTCAGAGGGCCCTCATATGCGCCGGTCTCCACAATTTTGACAGCGCTCCCAATAACGATGCCGGCTTGCTGCAAATAGTCCAGCAGCGCCTTTTCCTCGGTCACGCGCCGGATGCGGGAGGTTTCTCCCACCGGCAGCTCATGCAGCGGCTGCAGCGCGGCGCCGCTCACCTGCCCGTTGGGCTGGGGAATAGCGCTGCCGTGGGGACAGTACGCCGGATAATTCAAAAACCGGTCCAGTCGCTCGGTCAGGCGCGCGGGTGTAATATGCTCCAGCAACTCCGCGTCCTCATGCGCTTCACTCCACGAGTAGCCGAGATGCCGCATCAAAAACACCTCCCAAAGGCGATGCCCCCGCACCAACGAAACGGCAATGCGCATGCCCTCGTCGGTCAGGCGGGAGCCTTTGTATGCCTCGTAATGAATCAGTCCCTCGCGGCTGAGCTTTCCCAGCATTTCGGTAACCGAGGCAGGCGCAATTTGCAACGCTTTGGCGATGTCTTTATTGGTGACAAGCCGTTTTATGCCGCCAAGCTTATAAAGCGCTTTCAGATAATCTTCCTTATTGGGTGTCATATTGTATCCTCCCGTTGTTAAACGTGTTTGTATACCGGTTTGGGTTCCTATATTCCCAAAAGTATTAAAATCCATCCTGCCAGCAGGACGAGCGCCGTGACTATCAGGGTCCATATCTTCCGGCAAAAAAGCCTTCTAATATAATCGTCCATCATATTTTCCCTCGCAACAGCTTATGTTTATTATATTTTAGGTATACCTAAATATAATTATATTATACTCCTAAATATCTGGAATGCAATACACATTAAAAACTTCCAAAAAATTTAGCCTCAGGAAAAAAGGTTTCCTGAAACTAATTTATGTGTTTTGCCGCAAAGTGTTACAGCATCTTTGGCGGGTCGGCCGCGCATACGAAGAATACCCTTTCTTCTGTGACCCAACCCTGTGCTGTCGCGTCACATAGCGAATAGTATGTCCTGCATTTCACACATATCGGTTTGTCGCCATAGTCTGTAATACGCCCACTTTTCTTAGTAAACAAGCTAAAAGGAGTGACTTATTATGTTTCTCTGGCCTTTGCTGTTCCTAGGCGTTTTCGGTTGCTCAAACGGTTGCAACAACTGTTGTTGCAGATGTAATCGGTTCCGTTAAATATATTCCTTCAGGCTTGCTGTAAAAAGCAAGCCTTTTTGTTTTCTCTATTAATCGCTATATTTTTATCTTCTCTGGGTATTCTGAATTTTGCGCGATACGATGTACAAATATCAAGGCATGTACGTGCTTTTAAAAACCCGGCAGAATACACAAGCACATTAAAAATTAAAATATTTACCATTCGCATACGCTCATGGTATAATAGCCGCAAGACGGCTATTATACCGGCACGATGCGCAACGGCTCGCCGCTTAACGCGACAACCGCCTTTTGATGCGCAAATTATACCATTCGCTTACGCTCATGGTATAATAAGAAAACACAGAGGAGTATGCCTGCTCCGGCCGGCCCCGCTCCCCGCATATTCAAATACAGGAGGGAACAAATATGAACGCAATTCAAGCAGGCGCCAAAGCCCCCGATTTCACGCTGCAGGACGGCTTTGGCAAGGAAATCAAGCTCTCGGACTATCGGGGCAGGCAGGTGCTGCTGTCCTGGCATCCGCTGGCCTGGACCAGCGTATGCACCGACCAGATGCGTGCGCTGGAGGTGCATTTCGACGCCTTTGCCGAAAAGAATACCGTCGCCATTGGCCTGAGCGTTGATGCTGCCCCCAGCAAAAAAGCGTGGGCAACAGTTCTGTCCATTGAGAATACACCCCTTGTCAGCGACTTCTGGCCGCAGGGCAAGGTCTCTCAGGACTACGGCGTGTTTATGGAAAGCCACGGCTTTTCCGGCCGAGTCAATGTCCTCATTGATGCGCAGGGTATCGTCAAATGGGTAAAGGTCTATCCCCTCAGAGAGCTGCCGGATATCAATGAGGTACTGGCGGTTCTGTAAACCGAACAGCCGGACGCACCAAACGAAGGGATATACGCCCTTCCGTGTCTACGCACAATGCAAGGCAAATTAATTGAAATTTATGAAGCACACCCCCGGAGCCAGACCGTATGATATACCGTCTGGCTCCGGGGGTGTTATTATGCCGAAAACCGACAGCTATCGCTTGGGTTCCGGCGTGATTTGGGGCGCTTATCAGGCGCTTTTAAAAACCGTCGCCATTTCCCGCAGATGACCGCCAATCACAAATTTTTTCGCTTCTCATATGATGACATAAAGGAGTGAGTTTATGTCCTTTGCTCTGGATATGGCCGTCTTTGGCGGTGACAAACGCCAGATATACCTGGCGCAATCGCTTGTGGAAAAGGGGTATTCCGTCGGTACTTATCGGCTGTTTGAAAGCATGTCGGTCAAGGGCTGCACCGAACTGCATACATTTGATGAGCTGTTCGACAAATGCCGCGTACTGATAGGGCCGATTCCTTTTATAAAAAACCTTATGCCGGCCAATCAGCTGACCGCAGTCTTTGAACAGCGGCTCAAAAAACAGCATCTGCTGCTGGGTGGTGTCATCCCCCCTGCCCTTGTGCAATTTTGCGCGCAAAACAGCATAGCCTGTCATGACTTGATGCGCAACGAAAAGGTTGCCATATTAAACGCCATTGCCACGGCGGAAGGCGCTATTATGGAGGCCATTGCGGCCAGCCCCGGCAATCTTCACGGCAGCAGTTGCCTTGTGCTGGGGTATGGACGGTGCGGCAAAATATTGGCCGATAAGCTCAGGGGGCTGAGTGCGCGGGTAACGGTCGCCGCCAGGTCTGAGGAAGCGCTTGCCTTTGCGGAGGCCTCGGGCATGCGACCCATTCACCTGTCCGCAATTAAGGGCCTCTTGCCGGATTGCGATTTTATCTTTAACACCATTCCGGCCCTGATATTGGATAGCGGCTGTCTGGCACTTTTGAGCGCTGAGACGGCCATTATTGACATTTCATCCGAGCCCTGGGGGGTGGATTATGACGCCGCCGCCCAAAGAGGGCTTGTCGCCAGATGCGCTCAGGGACTGCCCGGCAAAGTAGCCCCCAAGGCCTCGGCAGACATTTTATCCGATGGCATTATGACGATACTGAAGGAAAGAGGTGGCTAAATGTGACCATTAGCGGAAAAAAAGTGGGCATTGCCCTGACCGGATCCTTTTGCACCTTTGACAAGGTTTTTGAACAAATTGAGCGCCTGACGGCGGCGAAGGCCGACGTGTATACCATATTCTCTGAACGCGCCCAAAGCACCGATACCCGCTTTGGCAAAGCGGCGGATTTTTTAAAACGTGCCGAGGCTTGCACGGGCCATATGCCCATTACCACCATTACCGAAGCGGAAAAGCTGGGGCCAAATAACCTGCTGGACATTATAGCGGTCGCCCCCTGTACCGGCAATACGCTGGCAAAGCTGGCAAACGGCATGACCGATTCCGCGGTGCTTATGGCCGTCAAGGGTCTGCTGAGAAACAACAAGCCGATTGTTATAGGCTTATCTACAAACGATGCCCTGGGCGGCAATCTGCAAAATATCGGCACACTGATTAACAAAAAAAATATTTATTTCATCCCTTTCGGGCAGGATAATTATAAGGGCAAGCCAAACTCGATGATTTCTAATTATAATTATACAATTGCCGCTTTGCAGGAGGCTCTGGACGGCAGGCAGCTACAGCCTGTCATTCTTGCCCCGCAATAAGCGGCATCCGTTGCGCCAAGCACGAAAACGCCCCTAATAGTCAGCTCCATAGAAACCCAAAACGTCGTGGCGGTCTGTTATGCGTCTGGCTGTGTTGCCACCCCGAAAGGAGCGCCAGCCCATTTGTGTCTCTGCCTTGGCAGCCATAAAACCGTTTTCCGAGGCCCGCCTCACCTTTTCGGCGGTATGACTATACGGAAAATTCAAAACATGGCAAGGGCGCTATTTATCAGAAAAGCGGCAATAACGGCGGCAAGCTTTTCAGCGCTTTACAGCTGAACCAACCGTACACCGGGACTGGGCCGGTGCGGATATTTTGTGGCGGGCAAGCGCGACAACGCAGCCGGTACAAAACAGGCCGCCAGATCAGCTCGGTTTTCTGGCGGCTTGGCTATAAAGCTCTGAACATTCGCACCGTATCGGCGGCCTCTTTTAAAAATAGCGCCCTTTATAAATCTTACTACTTTGCCGCCGTGCGGAGAAACGAGGAAGCATTATGTGTGGAATTACCGGTTTTTGTAATGTAGGCGCCGACTACACGCAGTCGCGGCCAAAATGGCAAAATATTTTGGGCGGCATGAAGCAGTCGCTCGCTCATCGCGGCCCCGATGAGGAGGGGACTTTGCTGCTGCCACAGGCCGGCCTGGCGCAACGCCGGCTGTCAATTATCGATTTAAGCAACGGGCATCAGCCGATGACCCGCAAAAGCTATGGCAACAGCTATACAATTGTTTATAACGGCGAGCTTTATAATACCCATGAGCTGCGGCAAAGCCTTATCAGCATGGGCCACAGCTTTGAAACCCACTGCGATACCGAGGTTGTGTTAACCGGCTGTATGGCACTTGGAATGGAATTTGTCAGACAGATGAACGGCATCTTTGCTTTTGCCTTGTGGGATGACAACGCGCACCGCCTGTTCATAGTGCGGGATCGATTAGGCGTCAAGCCGCTGTTTTATACTGTGCTGGATGGCACCCTGATTTTCGGCTCCGAAATAAAGGCTTTGCTTGAATATCCGGGCTTTAAGCCGCGCGTCGACATGCAGGGATTAAGCGAGGTGTTCGGCCTTGGCCCGGCAAAGTCGTATGGGCGCGGTGTATTTAAGGACGTTTACGAGGTTCTGCCGGGAAATATTCTGTCCTTTGGCCACACCGGTATAAAAGAAACGCCCTACTGGCAGCTGGTCAGTGCACCGCATGAGGATTCGTTTGAAAAAACGGTGGAAAAAATCCGCCATCTGCTGACCGACGCGGTAGAACGACAGATGGTTTCTGATATTCCCATTTGTACATTCCTGTCCGGAGGGGTAGACTCCAGTCTGATTACCGCTATCTGCGCCAACGCGCTAAAAACCAAGAACAGGCAAATTGAAACCTACTCGTTTGATTTTACCGGCAACGCCAAAAATTTTAAATCAAACGCTTTTCAGCCGTCGCAGGATCGCCCCTTTGTCGATATCATGGTCGAAAACGTTAACAGCAAGCACACCTATCTGGAATGCGACAGCCTTGATCTGGCCGACAACCTGTTTGACGCCGTAAACGCGCGAGACCTGCCAAATATGGCGGATGTTGAATCGTCACTGCTCTATTTCTGCCGCAAGGTGGCCGTCAACAACAAGGTAGCGC
>JAEWYJ010000228.1 GCA_023395695.1 Bacillota bacterium
GTCGTCATCGTTGCCGTACTTGGGGAAGTCCCCCTCAACCTTAAAATCGACCGCAATACCCTGCGCATCCCGGGACGGCGTGACACGGGCGTAGCGGATGGCCGAGAGCGAATCGGCTGCCACCGAAATGCCGGCCAGGCCAAAGGCGGTCAGCCGTTCGACAACGGCGTCGTGCAGCGCCATCTGGCTTGCTTCATACGCATATTTGTCGTGCATATAGTGGATGATGTTGATGGTATCGACATAAAGCGCCGCAACGTAGTCCAGCACTTTTTTGTAGCGTTCGAACACGGTGTCATAATTTAAAGCACCCGGCTCAAGCGGTGCAATGCCCGGAACGACCGGCGTTTTTGTCAGTTCATCCACACCGCCGTTAATGGCCATGAGCAGCGACTTTGCAACGTTGGCACGCGCGCCGAAGAACTGCATTTGCTTGCCTACCCGCATGGCTGAAACGCAGCACGAAATGGCATAGTCGTCACCATAGACAGGGCGCATAATGTCATCGTTTTCATATTGAATCGAATCGGTCTCAATGCTCATTTTGGCGCAGTAGGCCTTAAAGGCCGGGGGCAGGTCGCGGCTCCAGAGCACCGTCATGTTCGGCTCGGGCGCGGTGCCAAGATTGGTCAGCGTGTGCAGGTAGCGCAGCGATGTTTTGGTGACCAGCGGCCTGCCGTTGATGCCGACACCGCCGATGGCCTCGGTAATCCAGGTGGGATCGCCCCCGAACAGCTCGTTATATTCCGGCGTTCTTAAATGCCGTACGAGCCGAAGCTTGATAATGAACTGGTCGATAAGCTCCTGCGCCTGCTGCTCGGTGATGACGCCGTTTTTTAGATCCCTTTCGAGATAAATATCCAGAAAGGTCGAGGTGCGTCCCAGCGAGGTGGCCGCACCGTTATTCTCCTTAACGCCTGCCAGATACGCCATATACAAAAACTGTACGGCCTCCTGCGCATCCTGCGCCGGGCGGCTGATGTCGACGCCATATTTGGCGGCCATCGCTTTCATCTGGCCTAACGCGCGTATCTGCATGCTGATCTCCTCGCGGGTGCGAATGCGCGCGTCGGTCATCGGGCCGTCCATGGCGGCAAGATCGCTTTTGCGCTGTGCGACCAAAAAATCGACGCCATACAGCGGTACCCGCCGGTAATCACCAATAACACGTCCCCGTCCGTAGGCGTCGGGCAGACCGGTGAGCAGGCCGACATGGCGGGCCACCTTTGTCCGCTCGGGGTAAGCGTCGAACACCCCCTCGTTGTGGGTTTTACGGTAGGCGTGAAAATGCTGCAGAACCGCCGGGTCAAGCTGATAGCCGTACTGCTCCAGCGCGCCGGTTGCCATCTTTAAGCCGCCGTAGAGGTTGACAATACGCTTGAGCGGCGCGTCGGTTTGCAGGCCGACAATCACCTCGTTGTCTTTGTCAATGTAGCCGGGTGCAAAGCTGTCAATGCCTGAAACCGTCTTGGTTTCGACATCCAGAATACCCTTTTGCAGTTCCTCTAAAATCAGGCGGTGGCATTTTTCCCAAACCGCCCGGGTTTTTCCGGTGGGGCCGGCTAAAAATGTCTCATCGCCCTCGTAAGGCGTGTAATTTTTCTGGATAAAGTTGCGTACATCAATTTCCTCGTTCCAGGGGCCGGCGTTAAAGCCTTGCCATGCAGTGGTTGTCATTGTGCGTCAGTCCTTTCTCAATGCCCAAAATTTCTGAAAGCATCTGCTGATACCTTCGTGTTTTGTCCTTGTCCATCCCGGGCGTATCCTGTAATGGACATCGCATCCCCAACGAGGCGTATTTATGCGTGCCCAGTGTATGGTAAGGCTGCAGCTCAATCTTTTGAATATTGGGGATGCCGCCAAGATAACGCCCCAGCGCCTCAATGTGTGCAGGGGAGTCGGTCAGCCCCGGCACGACGACGTGACGAATCCACAAAGGGGTGCCGCTATCCCTGACAGCCTGTAAAAAAGCGTCGGGCACGGTCATATCTCCGCCTGTTAAAATGGCGTAGTCGTTGTAGCGGTAATGCTTGACGTCAAAAATGACAAGATCGGTAACATCCAGCAGGGCCTTGTAGTCGCCGTCGCCGTAGCCGGCGGTGTCCAGACAGGTGCCGATCTGTTCAGCCTTGCAGGCCCGAAACAACGCGGTCAAAAATTCTGGCTGCAGCAGCGGTTCGCCGCCGGAGCAGGTCACGCCGCCGGTTTTTCCATAGTAGGGGCGGTAGCGTTTGAGCAGCGCAATTGCCTGCCCGACGGTCATGCCTCTACCGGAATCAAGCTGCCAGGTGTCTGGGTTGTGGCAATATTGGCACCGCAGGCGGCAGCCCTGAAAAAACAGCACGGTGCGGATGCCCGGGCCGTCTACCAACCCCATTGTTTCAATTGAATGAATTTTGCCCTCCGGCATGATGACATCCTCCCTTGCGACAAATTCCGGCATAAGAAAAAACCGACAATCCGGGCGTAAACTGCCCAGACGGTCGGCCTTTGCGATTATACTTCATGTGGTTGAGTCCACGATTCCGTCAGTCATATAATCTATGTAAAAATTTTAGCATGCTGTTGTTTTTTTGTCAATTCACATTTCGGGCAATCCTTTCAGGCGCAGCGGCGCTTGGTTTAGGGCAACCTGCATAATAACTAGATCTGGGCGCCTTGATAAAATACACCGCAAGATATAGTTGTATGCCGCGCCTGTGCCAACCC
>JAEWYJ010000231.1 GCA_023395695.1 Bacillota bacterium
ATTACCATAGGTAATGAAAGAGATGATTTTATGGATGACCGGGATTACCAGTTTTTACTGGATTTGTATGAGACTAAAAATATTACGCGCGTTGCCCAAAAGCATTATCTGTCTCAGCCGGCGATGACCAAACGCATGAAAAACATTGAGGAGGAGCTGGGCTGTCAGCTGTTTTTAAGAAGCAAAAAGGGCGTTATTTTCACCGCGGACGGCGAGCGTATTATCCCCCATTGCCAAAGCATTGTCAGGCAAAGCCATGCGCTGCGCAACACCATCAACCAGATGCAGGGCGTTGTGGGCGGCTCTCTGAATATTTATTGTTCGTTCAACTATGGGCACTACCGGCTGCCTGCCGCACTAAAAATTTTTTCTCAGCGTTACCCGCTGGTTGATATCAATATCGCCACCGGCAAAAGTAAAAATATATATCAGCAATTTGCCAAGCGGGAGGACTGTATTTTTATTATGCGCGGCGAACAAAAGTGGGACGAGGGCAAGCTGCTGCTTGCAACCGAACCGATATGCCTGATTTACAGTTACGAAAATATTGGCCGGCCGCTCCATGAGTACAATTACATCGGCCACCAGACCGATGCTACGGTTGAGGAGCAGATCCATCAATGGGCCGGCGAGCGCAATCTCCCCCTGCATAATACCCGGTTCTGGGTGGACGATATCAGCAGCTGCAAGGAGATGGTGCGCTGTGGCATTGGCTGGTGCATTCTGCCCAAGATCTGCCTTGAGGATTTTGAGGGCGTGGTCGAAGAGCTCAGCTTTGCGGATTCCACGCCCTTTACCCGCAACACCTACGTGCTGTTCCGTGAGTCCTATGGTCAGTTGCAGCAGGTGCAGCTTTTTCTCAAGGTGCTTCAGGAAAACGAGGAGTGCTATCGCAAAAAATAGGTGCGCAGATGCGGCGACCGATTGATTCCGGCTTTAAACCGGTTATTAAAAACCAAACCGGCATTCTTGTTCGCAATCAATTAAAGCCCGTATTTCCTCTTAAGAAAGTCCCGCCCAAGCCCCGGGAACATGGCATAGGTGAGAATATCCTCTTCGCTTTTTGCAACGTCGGAAATCTCCGCCTTCAGGCGTTCGTAGCTTGGCTCAATCAGGTCGGCAGGCCGGCAGGTGATGGGCTGCTGTCCGTCGGTAAGCACCAGTGCGCGCAGCTCCTCGCTGATAGGGCCGGGGGCCTTGCCGTATTCACCCTTGATATAGGCTTTGGTTTCCTTGGGCATCATTTTATAGCGCTGGCCGGCAATGACATTCATCGCGGCCTGTGCGCCGCACATCTGGGAAAAGGGTGTGCCCAAAGGCGGGTAGCCCATGTCACGCCGGACACGAACAACCTCTTCAAGCACCTCGTCCAGACGGTCGATGGCGTTCATCTGCGTCAGCTGGAACTCCAGATTGGAACGCATGCCGCCCGGAATCTGATGGCGCACAACATTGATATCCACGCCGATCAGCTTGGAGGAAAATTCCTGATATTTCTGGCGCATTTGCTTGAAATAAAGATTAATCGGCGCCAGCTTGGTATAATCCAGACCGGTGTCGCGCGGGGTTTTCTGCAAAACGGCAATGATGCTTTCGGCAGCCGGATGGCTTGTGCCCAGTGCGAAAGCCGAAACATCAACATCCAGCACATCGGCGCCGGCCCGTGCAACCTCCCAATAGGTAATTTCGGTCATGCCGCCGGTGCAGTGCGAGTGGTAATGCACCGGAACGTCTACGGCAGCCTTAACGGCCGCTACGGTTTTGCCCGCTGTAACGGGGTCAATCATGCCGCCCATATCCTCAAGGTGCACGGCGGTAGCGCCAATGTCAACATAATCCTGTGCGGTTTTGACAAAGGAGGCAATGTCGTGAACAGGGCTGGCCGTAAATTGAATATTGCCCTCCACCCGTTTACCCGCTTTAAGTGCGGCTTTTGCGGCGACTGCGCAGTTGCGAATGTCGTTAAGCCCGTCAAATATCAAAAAAATGTCGATGCCGGCTTGGGCGGCGGCGGTAACGAATTTTTCGACAACATCGTCGGAGTAAGGCGTATAGCCTAAAAGATTCTGACCGCGGAGCAGCATGCGCAGCGGCGTTTTTTTAACATACTGCTTAAAAACCTTGATGCGCTCCCACGGGTCCTCATCCAGATAGCGGATGCAGGCGTCAAAGGTGGCGCCACCCCACATCTCAATACACTCGTAGCCGAAGTCATCCATCTGGGTTAAAACCGGAATCATATCTTCGGTGCGCATACGGGTGGCCATCAGCGACTGCTGTCCGTCTCTGAAATCAACAGAAGCCAATTGGACAGGGCCAAATTTTTCGGCTCCTGCCCACAGGTTCTGACAGGGGGCTTGAACGTCGGCGGAAGGCGGCGCGTTTTTGTTAAAAAAAGACATATTTTCCTCCTGATTGAAAAGTTTAATCGTCATCTTGATCTGACCGTCGTTCCCGAACGGCAGACCTTTGGGCCTTTGGCCCGCCCTGCAATATCTTTGCACAGGCGGCGAAACGGTCGGGCTGTGCGCGTTCATGTCCCGTCCGGCAAAACCCGAACGGACGCCCAATTTTTACGCATAAGCGTTTCCTGTTACCAATAGGCAAAGCTGTTTGTCAATATTGTACTGAACCACATTATCGATGTAAAATCACTTTGTTCTATTTTGATAGATAACCAAAGGTAATTGATAGGATATATTGCCTAAAACAGAATGAACAACCTTGGTTGTTTTAATAGCAAACATGTCAGATGGCAGGTTATCATGTAAAAAACCGTCTGAAACTAAGGATAAAAAACAGCGGTAAAAGCAGTTGGATAATTGGATAAAGGGTATGCCATTTTCTGCCGCCATGTTAAGCGTCAGGTGTTCGGTACAGACCCACAGCGGACCTGCGCTTTATTGACCTGGGTGGCGCTGTTCAACCAACAGACAGATCAGCAGCTTGGATCGATCTTTTTAGCAACCGTGCACCATAACACATAGGGCCGTATAGGCCATCAAAAAAAGTCGCTGAAAAGCGACTTTTTTTATATAATAAATGAGCAGAACCGAGAAACCAAAGCGCTCCTGAAATCCGTACATGCGAATCGTTTCAGCCTCGCCGCACTGCTTTGGATCAAAAAGCAAGCACGAAGGGTCTGTATCTCAGCGGCCTCAAAAGGTGTATAATAACATTGCGCACAAGGTGTTCAGAAATCACTTTAGGGTTATAGTCAAATATTGAATACCATTAAAAATGAAAACGCTTGATACGCTTTTTTACACGCAGCAGCGCGGCGCATTGATCTTTAGAAAATTCACGGTGACATATAGGCATATTGCTGCAAACTGATTATGGAATTTCGTACAGGCAATTCACTTTTTTAGTGTGTAAATGCTAATAAACATTATAAGTTTTTATAATGTTTGCTGAAAAAAGCTTGAATCCATTCCAAAAGGTAATCAACATTGATGCTATTTTTAAATTTTACAATTAGGTTTAATTTACACTATGATTGACGACAAGAAGCGCTTGTCTAAAATATGAGCTGTATAATAGAAAGGATGATCTTTTACAATGAAAAGAACAATAGCCCTCGCTTGTGCGGTACTGATGATGGTCTCCACAGGCTGTGGTAATTCGGCAGCTTCCTCAACTCCGGCTTCTTCAACGCCGGTTTCTTCCAGCCAGCAGGCCGAAAGCCCGTCGGCGGCGCCCATCTCACTCAATTTTACTATGCCAACCGGCTCAATGGGCGGCAGCTATTACAACAGCGGCACCGCTATGGCTCAGGTATTAAATGCGCATGTTCCGGGTATGGAAATGTCGATCAGCGCTTCCAACACGCAGGACAATATCAGTATGCTTGAATCCGGCGAGGTAGATTTCGCCATGGCGGGCGGCACCGATTATTTTGCGGTCACTGAAAAAATGCCCAGCGAAAGCGATACCATCAGCTCTATGGGCGTCTTTAACCAGCTTGTTTCAATGATTGTCGTAGCTGGCAATTCCGATTACCAGTCGCTTGAGGATTTAAAAGGCAAAAAGATACAGATGGGCTCCTCCGGTTCCGGCCAGTGCCTGGGCAATACCGCGCTGATTGAGCAACTCGGGCTGACGACAAACGACTTTAAGTGCGAGTATATGAGCCAGAGCGATGGCACCCAGGCCTTTACAGAAGGCAAAATTGAGGGCAACCTTGTTCTTTCGGGTGTCCCCTCCAGCCTGCTGACCCAAATTGCGGCTTCGGATAAGAATTTTAAAATTCTGACATGGGACTACGATTTTTTAACCGCTTTTACGGAAGCATATCCCTTTTATAAAATTTGCACGGTGAACCCCGAAGACATCAACTGCAACAACATTACCGAACCGACCAAGATGGCGGCCGCCTATGGCGAAGTACTGGTCCGCACCGATGTGGATGAGGAAATTGTTTATCAGATGTGCAAAGCGCTTTTTGAAAATTATGAGGAGCTGTGCACGGCGTATGCCGGTTGCGCGTTTTTCACCCCGGAAAACACCATTGTGTTCACCAGCTACAACCTGCATCCCGGCGCTGCCCGTTACTTCAAAGAAATTGGTATCATATAATTGCCGGATTGCCGGAGCGGTCAACCGCCCCGATGGTTTAAACGCTTATCAAGGAAGGTTTTAAATGGATAACACAAACGCACATGCTTTTACAAGAAAAAAACTGGGTGGCGTGCTGACATTTGTGGCCTGCGCCATGGCGCTGTTCCACGAATATACAACCGCAACTTTGCCGCTGACCGGTTTTATGCAGATGGCGGTACATCTGGGCTTTGCCATGACAATCGTCGGCATCATACAGCTCATTAAGAACGAGAGCGGTCGTTTCACGCTCAAGGATGCTTCGGCGTTGCTTATTATTGTACTGGGAATTGCCTGCAATCTCAGAATTGTGGCAACCGGCGGCTTTATTTCGCCCAAGCTGACCAGCAATCTCTCAAGCATGGATATGTTTTTGGCCGCGGCGATGGTCATTTCGCTTTTGCTGGCGGTTAGCGGGGCTATTGGCAATTCCATGGCGGTTGTTACATTGGTTTTTCTGGCCTATGCCTTTAT
>JAEWYJ010000243.1 GCA_023395695.1 Bacillota bacterium
GCGGCTGCCGCAGGTGGGCGGCTGCTTTCTGCAAAGCGAGTCGGAGTTGGCCGCTATCAACATGGTATACGGTGCAGCGGGCGCGGGCGCGCGGGTCATGACCTCCTCCTCGTCGCCCGGCATCAGCCTAAAGCAGGAGGGCATCACCTACATGGTCGGGGCCGAGCTGCCCGCCGTCATTGTCAACGTCATGCGCGGCGGCCCGGGGCTTGGCACGATTCAACCGGCGCAGGGCGACTATTTTCAGGCCACACGCGGCGGCGGCAACGGCGACTACCGCACGCTGGTTCTGGCGCCCAACACCATTCAGGAGGCGGTGGATCTCACGCAGGATGCGTTTGAACTGGCCGACCGCTACCGCAACCCCGTCATGGTGCTGGCCGACGGCATGATCGGCCAGATGATGGAGCCGATTGAATGGCGCAGGCAGGCCGACCAAACTCCGCCCGACAAGGGCTGGGCCACCACCGGTACCGGAGGCCGGCGCGCGCATAATATCGTCAATTCCCTCTTCATAGACCCCGCCCTGTGCGAGCAGCACAACCGGCATCTTGATGAAAAATTCCGGGAGATTGCCCAAAATGAGCTGCGTTACGAAGAAACAGATACCGCAGAGGCTGAGGTTTTACTTGTGGCCTACGGCACACCGTCCCGCATTGCAATGAGCGCCGCAGACCTGCTGGCGCAGGAGGGCATTAAGGCGGGGCTGTTCAGGCCCGTCACACTCTGGCCCTTTCCCGAAGCGGCGCTTCGCGCGGCCATTGAGCGACCGTCGGTCAAGGCGGTGCTCTGCGTCGAGATGAGCATGGGCCAAATGCTTGAGGATGTCCGTTATGCCGCACTGGGCAAAAAGCCGGTCGCCTTCTGTGGCCGGTCTGGCGGCATTATACCCACACAGCATGAAATTGCGGCCGCTGCCAAAACGGCACTGGGGAGGTGAACGGCATGGCGGTAATCTATGAAAAATCCAAGGCCTTAACCGACAAGGAGCTGCATTACTGTCCGGGATGTTCCCACGGCATTGTACACAAGCTGGTCGCCGAGGTTTTGGAGGAGCTGGACTTGACCGGAAAGGCGGTAGGCATCAGCCCGGTGGGCTGCTCGGTTTTCGCCTACGATTATTTTGCATGCGACATGCAGGAGGCCTCCCACGGGCGCGCCCCGGCGGTGGCCACCGGTATCAAGCGCGTGCTGCCCGAGGCGGCCGTATTCACCTATCAGGGCGACGGCGATCTCGCATCCATCGGTATGGCCGAAATTGTCCATGCGGCAGCGCGCGGCGAAAAATTCACCACCATTTTTATCAACAACGCCATTTACGGGATGACCGGCGGCCAGATGGCCCCTACCACCCTTGTCGGGCAAAAAGCGACCACCGCCCCCATGGGACGCGACAAAGCGCACTGCGGCTCACCGATACGGATGAGCGAGCTGCTCGGCACACTCGACGGCGCGGCCTATGTCGCCCGTGTGGCGGTCGATACCATCCCCAATCTGAACAAGGCCAAGAAAGCGATAAAAACCGCCTTTGAGCTGCAAATGCAAAATACGGGCTTCACCTTTGTCGAGGTGCTGGCCACCTGCCCGACCAACTGGGGCAAGACGCCGCTTGAGGCGATTAAATGGCTGCAGGAGAATATGCTCCCCGTCTATCCGCTAGGCGTGGTCCGGGATATCCGGGAGGTGGCTGTCGTATGACCAGAGAAATTATCATTGCCGGCTTCGGCGGCCAGGGTGTTATGGCAATTGGAAAAACCCTGACCGAGGCAGGCCTTGCCGAGGGGCTGCATGTGTCGTGGCTGCCCTCCTACGGGCCGGAGATGCGCGGCGGCACCGCCAACTGCTGCGTCGTACTTTCCGACAAGCCGGTTGGATCGCCGGTGGTACTCAACCCCACCGAGCTTATTGCGATGAACAAGCCCTCGCTCTTAAAGTTTGAGCCGGTGGTGCAGCCCGGGGGCGTCGTACTCATCAACAGCTCTATTGTGGATATCAGGCCCGCGCGCACCGACGTCAGCATTTACTATATTCCCTGTGTTGAGATCGCCTCGAACCTCGGCAACGCCAAGGTGGCCAACATGGCTATGCTGGGCGCCTACCTTGAAGCAACCAAGGCGCTCAGGGTCGAAACAGTTTACGATATGCTGCGGCATATCTTTCACGGCCCCAAGGAAAAGCTTATTGATATCAATATCAAGGCTATGTCCGCAGGTGCCGCCTGCGTTAAATAGCCCCCTCCTCATACATCCGGAAAAGGCGGCCTTTTGGGGCCGTCTTTTCCGTGCAAAAAAAGCTGAGATGTGCTATAGTGATAGCAGTCAGCGTTAAAAACAGCACCGAATCGCCACACGTTTTCCTCAGACAAACGGCATGGGCAGGCGAACGCGCGGCAAGACGGCTCGGTTTTCAATGAATTTAGCTGCAAAACCGTCGCAGCGCGTTTTGATAAAGCCACCCCGACTGCGCAAAGCAAGAATGGACTAGGAGCGTATGATGAAAAAGAACGTAACCGCCACCCTTTTTGGGGTAATGATTCTATTAAACCTTATTTTGTGGTTCCGCACAATAACTTTACAGCAAAATATCGAGAATTTGCAGCAGAATATGTCTAATCAGTTTAGTCATGTGCTGAGTGAGGTTCGCAGCATCAGCTATAATGTTGCCAGTACACTGGAAGCGCAGGACAACATTTTTGACGACAGCAGCTGGTCGTTCGGCGCAATTGACAGCAAGAGCATGACCCTTCCAATGACCGTCTCGGTCGTCCCCAAGGAGTCGACCGCCGACACCGTCGCCACGCTGACCATCAACAATACGTCGGTAACCATGACCCGCGACGGCGTGCATTTTACCGGCGTCATCTCTGTCGCGCTGTTTGAGAATCTGGAGGTCTACGTCACCCTTGATTCGGCGGGTGTCCGGCGCAGCCAGCAGCTGGTCAACTGCCTGCCGCCGTTTGAAGAACGGCTGCCGGTTCTCTATGCACAGAATGCCGGCGGCAGCAGCTTTGAGACCTACGCCAACAAATTCACGCTCAACGGCCCGATAGATATTAATTTATACACGCCCGAAAATACAACGGTCACCTCGCTTAAAATTGTCACGACCGACAATGGCGCAACAATCAGGGAACTGCCGCTAAAATCTGTTTTAGAGCCGCCGGTGTGGACCCAGATGGCCGACTATGAGCTGTCGCTTACGTTTGAGCCCAACCACACCTATGAGACCACCGTCATCGCCACCGACAGCAATGACCTGACCTACCGTGTTATCGTCGACCGTCAGGTTGTCGACAATAATGGACGCGTCTCCGGATTTGGTGAAAGGGACGCGTGGGGAGAGATGGTCATTCTCGATAAAAACGGCCGGGTGCTCCACGCCCCCATGCAATAAGTCCGTCTACAGAGGATAAATATAAGCCGCGAAAGAGCATGCTGCTTTCGCGGCTTATATTTTTAAAGCAGAAAATGTCTCGGTGGCGTACACTGTGCGGCGCAAAATGCCGCACGTCAATTGTATAGCCGATTAATTTTAAAAGCGGCCCAGCGTTGGCGTGCATATTTTTGCATCGCATGGCGGACACCGCAGCTGGGCTGACGCCCGGCAAGACAAACAACGCAGCAACGCGGAAAACAGGCCGTTAAGATGGGCCGGTTTTGAAGTTTGCCGGCTATATTAAGAATGTATGGCACCGTCCAGAGAACATGTACCGGCTCACGGCTGCTGCAAAAACTGCCGCGCCTCCCTGCTTTGCGGCGAGGCAATGACCTGCCGTGCTCCGCCCTGTTCGCAAACCCGGCCGTTAATCAGTATGGCGGCGGTATCGCAGCAGCGCAGCGCCTGCGCCGGATTATGTGTGACCAGCACAACAATAATCTCTTGTTTGAGTTGCATAATCAGCTGCTCTATTTTGTGGGTGGAAAGCGGGTCCAGTGCACTGGTCGGCTCATCGAGCAACAGCACACGCGGCCCCACGGCCAGCGCGCGGGCAATGCAAAGACGCTGCTGCTGCCCGCCGGAAAGCGACAGCGCGCTCTGGTCCAGCCGGTCGGCCACCTCTCCCCAAAGCGCCGCCCGCACCAACGCCTCTTTAATCCGCGCGTTTAAAGCCTCCGCATGCAGCCGTTCATGCAGTCGGATACCGTAAGCCACATTTTGTGCAATGCTCATTGGGAACGGCGCGGGCGTCTGAAATACCATGCCCACTCGTCTGCGCAGCTCGGGCAGGTCGACCCGGCTGCCCAACAGCTCCTCTCCGTCGAGTTGGACACTGCCGGTCACACGCAGCGCACTTTCCTGCCCGTGCAGGCGGTTGACAGCCTTTAACAGTGTGGATTTGCCGCAGCCCGATGGCCCCAGCAGCGCCGTCGCGCTGTTTGAAGAAAACCGTAGGCAGATGTCCTTTAAAATCTGCCGTTCGCCCCACCAGAGTGACAATGTATCAAGGTTAAGCGCCACGGTGTTTTATTTCCCTCCCCTTTTATGCGTCAGGTACCAGGACAGCAGACTGCAAAGCCCGGTGAACAGCAGCAGTATCAGCGCCGATGCAAATGCGGCTGGAATGTCGCCCTCAAGCACCGACTGGTACAGCCCCACGGCCAACGTCGCACCCGAGGAAGTAAAATAGCGCAGCCAGCCGTCGGACGGCAACGCCTTGCCCACCCCTGCGGTCAGCAGCAGCGCCGCCGACTCGCCTGCCGTCTTTGCCACGCACAGCACCCCCGCCGACGCCAGCCCGTTCTTGGCAGCGGAAAAAACAATATCCAGCAGCATTTCGGACTTGCTCGCCCCCAGAGCCAGCGCCGCTTCCGAAAGCTTGCCGTCCACGGCGGACAATGCGGAATGCGCCGCGCCCGCCGCCCCCGCAAACAGCATGCCCGCCATTGTCAGAATACCCGACAGCACCGAATAGCGCAGCCGCATAAGCTGCGAAAACACCAAAAAGCCGAACAGTCCGTACACCGCCGACGGAACGGCCCGCAGCGCACCGAGAACAGCTTCAAAAACCGCAGCGGTACGGCTGTTCCCGCCGTAATAAAGCAGATAAACCGCACATAATATGCCCGCGGGCATGGCCAGCAGCAACGCACACCCGCAGATGACCACCGTATTGACAATCTGCGGCAGCAGTCCTGCTGCTCCGGCGGCTGTGACGACCTGCCCCCGCAGCAAGCCAATAAGCCGCTCCGACAGCGCCTGCATGCCGAACCGAAGCACAAAAAGCGCCACAGCGGCCATTAAAACCAGGCAGATTGCAGCGCTTGCCAGCAAAATCAGCTTTCTGGCGAGCTCGGTTATGCGCCGGTACATAAAATATCACCCCCTTGAACGCAAACTTGCGGTATATCAAAAACCGGAGGAACCACAAGAAAAGCCTTTTTATACTGATTTGGGCCAAAAGATGGCACGGCTTGTCATATGGATTTTTAATCTCACAAAAAATTGTTGCGCTGCAGCAACGCGAACGCAGCAAAACGGAAAATACGCCGCTGGGCATCGGCCTTAAATCAACCTATCAGCAATCGTCACCGGTGTAAGCATCCAGCCATTTAAGCAGGCCTTCGGACAGCAGTGCAAAGGCCAGCAGCACCAGACCAATGGCAAATAGTGCGCCCCGGTGTACGCCGCCGGCATAACCCATCTCAAGCACCATGCCCGGCGCCAAAAGCCGTGCGCTTTTAAAAAGCGCAGGCATGCGCACCACATTGCCCGAGACCAGCAGCACCGCCATTGCCTCACACAGCGCGCGTCCGACACCGGCCGCGCCATTTTTGACAACCTGCCGCCGGACGGCAGGCAGCTCGGCGCAAAACACTGTTTGCGTCACGCTGGCCCCCAGCGCAAGCGAGGCGTCATCCACCCGTGCGCCCGCCTGCTCCAGCGCGCTGAGGCAGCCAACGAACAAATGGGGCAGCAGCATAACCGCCAGCACCAGAATAACGGTAAAAAGCGAGGCGCCGCCGCTTTGCGCCATCTGGCGGGGCAGCAGCCTCAGCAGCTGCGGCATAAGCACCGTCAGCCCCAGCAACCCAAAGATGACCGACGGCAGCCCGCACAGAATCAGCGCCAGCTGACGCGCACCGCCTTTAAGCACCACCGGAAGCATATTTTTAGCGCACGCCGCGCCCAGCAGCGCCGGGGGTAGCGCCAAAGCCACTGCTCCGAAGCAAGCGGCGGCCGAACAGGCCAGCATGGCCATAATGCCGTATTCCCCCTGCTGCGGCGACCATCGGGCTTTAAATATAAAAGCGACACCAAGCTGCCGCAACGCGGGCAGCGCCCCCATAATGAGAAATATTACAATGCCAACGGCCGCCAGAAAGCCTAAAACAGCGCACAGATAGACTGCGGCGTCAAACAAACAGGATCGGGCACGGCGCATGCTCCGGCGTCGCCTCATGACAGCGCCCCCGCTACCGGCTCGGGCGGCAGCATGCCAAGCGACCGGATGACCTGACGGCCCGCCGCCCCGGTTGCATAGTCCAGAAAGCCTGTTACCTCGCCCCGGCGCTCACCGACCCGCGTGCAGAGCCAGAATCCGCGCGAAATGGGGTATTGCCCTGTGCGCACCGTCTCCTCGCCGGGGAACACCCCCTCGACCGAAAGCTGCCTGACCGACGCGTCGATATAATCGAACGACAGATAGCCTATCGCCCCAGGCGCCGCCGAAACAGCCGTACGCAGCATGCCTGTCTCGCTGTGCTCCTGGCTGTGCGCGGCAGGAAGGATAAGGCCAATAGCCGATTCAAACGCATTGCGGGTGCCTGAACCCGCCTCGCGCCCCACAACGACAATTGGCATTTCAGGGCCGCCGAGCTGTGACCAGTCGGTGATTATTCCGGCGTAGATATTGCGCAGCGTTCGTATGGAAAGGCCGGTAACCGGGTTGGATGGGTGCACCGCCACCGCAATCGCATCCAGCGCTACCAGCCGACTGTCAATGCCTACCGCTTCCTGTCCGGTAAGCGCACGCGAACAGCTCGCAATGTCGCACACACCCTGTCGCAAAGCCTGCAGCCCCAGCTCGGTGCCGCCTAGCTGGGGTTGCACCCACCCGTTTTGTGTGCGATTATACGCCTCGCTTAATGCGCCCAGCATTCTGCCCATGCAGGTGGAACCCGCAATGACCACCCGCGCCTGCGTCGGCTGCCCCCCCTTAGACCAGCTTATAACAGTCAGCGCCGTAAAAAGAAGAATGCCCGACACGATAAACACACGGCCCTTGCGCCACATTTGCATCACCCCCTGCTTATATAGTCGACAAACTTAAAAAAGGCACTGCCTTGACGGCCTATTTTCCGTGCCGCTGCGTTATCCTCCTTGTCGGGCGCCAGCCCATCTGCATTCTACGCCTTATGCGCACGGCCACCCGGCAGGGTGCAAAATATTCATACTCATCCTGCTGCATTGGATCGCTATAAATATGGTTATGCAGTATAAAGAAAAAATAGAAAAGGCCCGCATCCGTCGGGTTTGACGGATGCGGGCCTTGACAAGGCAATTATGCAATGGGCTGAACGCTGCCCTGATATTTTTCGAGCATGAAGTCGGTGACTTCCTTGCTATGCAGCACGTCGATCAGCGCCTGAATATTCGCGCTGTCCTTATCCGCAGGGCGGACGGCGACGATGTTGGCATAGGTCAGGGCGCTCTCACCGTTGGGATCCTCAGTGACCAGCACGGTACCGTTAATACCGGCGGCAATCGCATAGTTGCCGTTAATGACGGCAAAATCCACATCCTTGACGGCTGCGGGAATCTTGTCGGCATCCAGCTCAACAAGCTCAAGCTTACGGGGGTTTTCGGTCACGTCGAGCTTGGTGGCCTCGTAACCAACGCTGTGGTCAACCTTGATCAGTCCCTGGGCTTCAAGCAGATAAAGCGCGCGGGCTTCGTTGCTGCCGTCGTTGGGAATCGCCACCTGTGCGCCGTCGGCAATGGCCGCCAGATCAGTCGCCTTACCGGGGTAGATACCCAGCGGCTCGTAGTGAATGTTGCCGGCGCTGACAATGTCGGTGCCGTTCTGCTGGTTAAAATAGTCGAGATAGGGCTGATGCTGGAAATAGTTCGCGTCAAGATCGCCCTGATCCAGCGCGGTGTTGAGCAGAACATAGTCATCAAACACGGTAATTTCAAGCTTAATGCCCTTTTCTTCAAGCAGCGGCGCCGCAAACTCCAGCACCTCGGCGTGGGGGGCCGCGGTTGCGCCAATCTTGAGCACGGCGAGCTCGGCGGCGGATGAGGACACCGCAGGCTCAGACGAAGGGGCACCGGAGGATGCCGCCGGGGCGGAGGAAGCGGTACCGTTCGAGCAGGCGGCAAGCGCCAGTATCACTGCAGCAGCAGACAATAATTTTTTCATATTCTATACTCCTTTTTTGTTTGCGTTTTAAATTTCAGACCAGCCCTTTACCAGAATGTGCACCTTCCGGCTTTGGGCGTTTATATCGTAAACAGAAATTATCTGTTACGTTTGTCAACTCGGGTGGCAACAAAATTAAAAATGCCCTGAATAATACAGACCAGAATAACCAGCAACACGACGGTCATGTACATGACCGCGGGGTTAAAGCGCTGATACCCGTAGCTGTAGCCGATTTTACCCAGACCTCCCGCGCCAACCGCGCCCGCTATAGCGCCGTAGCCGATGAGCGTAATTGTTGTGATGCTCAGGCCCCGGATGATGCCTGGAATGCTCTCACCGAGCAGCACCTTGGTAATTATCTGAAGATTTGTCGCGCCCATACAACGCGCCGCCTCGATGACGCCAACGTCAATCTCCTCAAGCGACTGCTCGACCATTCGGGCAACAAAGGGCGCCGCGCTGACAACAAGCGGTACAATTGCGGCGTCATTGCCGATGATGGTGCCGACCACAAAGCGGGTGAACGGAATAATGGCCATCAGCAAAATAATAAACGGGATGCTGCGCAGCATATTGATAACCCAGCCAAACACCGAATGAAACACGCGGTTTTCGGCAATGCCACCCTTTTTGGTAACAAAAAGCGAGACGCCCATCGGCAGACCCAGCAGGTAGGCAAAAAATGTTGAGAGCACCGTCATATAAATGGTGTCAAGCGTTCCCTGAGCCAACAGCGGAAGATATTTTATAATCATTGCAGTCATAGCGTGCTCACCTCATATCCCAGCAGAAGCCTGGTAATATCGCTTTTGGGGTTGCCGAATATCTCGGCGGTATCACCGCTTTCAACAATGCGCTGCTCATCGATGACCGCCACGCGGTTGCACAGCGCCTTGACGACGCTCATCTCATGGGTAATAATCAAAATTGTGACATTCAGCTCACGGTTAATGTCGCGCAAAAGCTGCAAAATGCTTCTCGTCGTCAGGCTGTCGAGCGCCGAGGTTGGCTCGTCGCACAGCAGCACCTGCGGGTTGGTCGCCAGTGCGCGGGCAATAGCCACACGCTGCTTCTGCCCGCCCGAAAGCTGCGCCGGGTAGGCTCTGGCCTTATCGGACAGCCCGACCAGCTCCAAGAGTCGGTTGACTGTGCGCGCAATGTCGGCTTTGGACGTTTTGTTCAGGGTCAGCGGAAATGCGATGTTGTCATAGACGTTTTTTTGCATCAGCATGTTGTAGCCCTGAAACACCACCCCCATGCTGCGGCGCGCTTCTATCAGCTCGCGCCCTTTTAAATGCGCCGTGTTACGGCCGTTGAGCAGAATATCGCCCGAGGTCGGCTCCTCCAGCATCGAAAGGCAGCGCAGCAGCGTGCTTTTACCCGCGCCGCTCATGCCGATGACGCCGAAGATATCCCCCTTATGTACCTGCAAATGGATATTAGACAGCGCGGTGACCGGGGGCGTCACCTCGTCAAAGGTTTTACAAAGGTCAATGATCTCTATCATTCGCACATGCTCCTCACATAGTAAAAACGTCCGCGGCAGGCGGCGCATGACCGATGAATTAAAAAAGTCCTTGCAGAAATAGCATCTGCAAGGACGAAGCGGCAAAACTCCGTGGTACCACCTTGGTTTGCCTGCCGTTCACACGGCAAGCCTTCTCTGCTGCGGCAAAAGCTGCTTACAGCACAGCACTGTAACGGGTGCGCCCGTCATGGACTACATATCGCCCACGCAACTCAGAAGCCATGTTCCGCCCGTACTGCCTGTTCTTTTACACCAACCAAGAACTCTCTGCGAGGCGCAGCAAACGTACTCTCCTCATCATTGTCTTTTTGAATATGCTATCATTATACTCGGAAAACAGCCCTTGTCAATAGATTTTATTTCCTTTTATTTACCCAGCTCCCACAACCGGGCGCTTTAAGACTTATTAAACCGAATCGTTTTTAATCTCCGGATGGCACTTGCCATGCACCGCCATCATAACCGAAGCGCCAATAACCACCGCATAGCCAAGCAGCGACCAGGCGTCGGGAAACTGCGCAAACATAGCCATGCCCAACACGGCTGAAAACAACACCTGTGAATATTCAAATACCGAAAGCACGCTGGAAGGTGCGCGCCTGTACGCCGCCGACATGCAAAACTGACCAATGGCCGCTGACAGCCCCGCCCCCATAAGGCAGGCAAACTGTGCAAAGCGCATAGGCACATAGCCAAAAAGCAGAGACGGCAAAAACACCAGACACGAAAAGCCCGAAAAGGCCAGCACAATGGTTTCGCTCTTTTCGCCACCCAGCTGCGCAAAACGCACCATTGTGACCGAAACGCCGGTACAGACACCGCCAAACGCGGCAATCAGCGCGGGAGTCATGGCGGCAAAATCAAAGCTGGGCTTAATCACCAGCGTACTGCCGGCAAAAACGGCAGCCAATATGGCCCATTCAACCGGGCGCACCCGTTCCTTCATTAGCCATGCTGAAAAC
>JAEWYJ010000255.1 GCA_023395695.1 Bacillota bacterium
GTTGTCGCCCCTAATGGGTACCGGTCGCCCGCGGCTTTTAAAGCACGCCGCCTTAAAAGGTCGGTTCCGCCTCGCTTATTTCGTAGGGGCTGGTTTTGTTATAGCATAAGTACCAGTCTTTGCAAACCAGGTTCAGGCTGGCCGGGTCGTACAGACGGCGGTAAAGCTCCTCGTAGGTGGCGGGGGCCGGCACCAGTGTGGGCGCACCCGGAATCCAGTTGGCAGGCGTCAGCACGTGATCCCGGTCGGTCGTTTGCAGCGCGTCGATGAGCCTTAATATCTCATAAATGTTCCGGCCCGTCGTCATGGGATAAATGATGATGGCGCGTATAATCTGCGCCGGGTCGATGACATAGACGTTTCTGACCGTCTCCTGCCGGCTGATATCCGGGGCAACCATGCCATAAAGCCGCGCAATATCGCCGACCCGGTCGGCCAGAATTGGGAAAGGAATGTCGATGCCATTGGTCTGGTAGATGGTGTACACCCATGCCAGATGGGACGGATTGCTGTCGATACTTAACCCCAGCAGCTCGGCCTCGCGTTTTTGAAACTCCTGATAAAGCTGGGCGAAAGAAATAAACTCCGATGTACAAACCGGCGTAAAGTCGCCCGGATGCGAAAACAACACCAGCCATTTGCCCTTATAATCGGTCAGGCTCACGCGGCCAAAGGTCGTGTCCCCACTGAACGGGGGCGCTTTCATTCCAATGGTAACATGCCCTATGATCTCATTGCAGTTGAGAACGCTATTGCTCAGGTCCATCACAGCTACCTCACTCTCGTTTCACTGCTTTATTCTATGCAGCCATCCCGATGTGTGTTCGCTGTAAGGTTGCCATCAAAAGGTTTATCAGAAAGCCGATTTAATCAAAAATTAAGCCTTCCTGTCAGCCTGTTTTACGCCTGAGATGCGGGCTGCCAGCCGTGTTTTTGGTTAATGCTTAATCGGACCGTCGGGCGCGTTGGGCAAAATGCCCGTCCCCTGTCCGTCGCGTTTGGAGTCCCCTTAATAATAAATGACGCTCCTGCGCGGCGCAAGCGCCATGCACTGCCGTATAATGACGCGGCTGGTCTCGTTTTGCTCCTTTAAAAAAGCTTTTATCTTGCGGGTTTCTTCGCGCTGCTTTACGGCGCGCATCTGCCAGTGCCGGCAGTTTTTGTGGCAGCCCTCATAATACCGGCTGCAATTTTTTGCGCAGGGTAATGCCATAACAAGCCCTCCTCCAAATGTTTGCGGCAAATCGCCTTATTGATAATATAAGCAACGGCAGCAGCGCACATGCTTCTTTTTGATAAATCTGAAAAGTGCGCCGCACGCCGGGAAGGTACCATAAGAATATCCGCGGCATTTGCAGTTGGCCCAACATAAAAACAATGCCGAACCGTACGGATATTTGTGAAGCCGGGAACACAGCCGTACTGACGGAAAAAGCCCAACGGGCAAAGGAACGGGCAAATCCTGAACGCAGGATGCGCAGTCCCTCCGCCCGTCGAGCCAGAGAAAGGAAAATGAAAAAGGTAAAAGTAAAAAGCAAATTTAGAAGGGGCATGTCACTAAGTGAAGCGCCGGGTCGGCAAGTAATTGTTGCACCCGGCCGAGCGAAAGCGCAGGCCCGCGGAGTGTATTCCAAGTGTTCTAAAAAGCAACGGGCGATTCTTCTGCGCGGTGAAGGCCATCCTTTTTTTGGGCGGAGACTTCGCGTATCACAGCGGCCGGTTCGGGTGTGTTGCCGCGCCGGATTTTTTCGAGCTTCTGTTTATATTATAAACGCCCGCTGTTAAATCATCTGCCGCACTCGTGTAAGAATGGCGTAAAATTTTTAAGAACTGTTTTTGTCGGCAGCTTTGATGCGCCGGGCTTAAATGACAACAATTGCATTGCCCTTTTGCATTTTGCATAGCTTTTTGGTTTGGGCAATCTCGGTTGAGAGCACTTCAAGATCGTCGTAGCTTTTCTTTCTGTTTGTAACAACGGCAATCGAAAGGGTGGCAATCGGAAAATTTTCTGTAAATCCGTTGCGGTTTTTAGAGACGATAAACCCCCGCTCCCAGTCCTCCGGCGTATACAGCCGGTGGATAGCGCTGCCAAACGTCCGGATAATATTTTCGCAAAGCGGCCCGACGTCATGACGATTTGCAACGATAACAAAATCGTCCCCGCCAATATGGCCTGAAAAATCGTTTTTTTCAGCGCACTCCCGCATGCTGTTGGCGACAATTCTAATCATGCGGTCGCCATTGGCAAAGCCATAAGCGTCATTGTAAGCCTTAAAATGGTCGAGATCGAGATAAATAACCGCAAAAGGCCCGGGTTCAGAAATGGTTTTGGAGATTTTCTCCTGTATCTCCCAGTTGCCGGGCAGCCCTGTCAGCGGGCTGGCGTCCCTGGCCCGCCTGACCTGAATGCTGATGGCGGCGGTCAACAGATCTTTGACCGTAACCACACCCATATATCTGCCATTATCGGTCACGGCAATGGCGTCATAAACCCGGACGGCATTGCGTTGCATAGCCCGGTTGGATACCTCATCAATAGGCGTGCTCCGGTCGACCGCAAGAATATCGGTCTTCATCAGGTCGCTTGCCGTGCGCCGCTGGCTTAAATTATAACCAAACCGGCCGCTGAACCGTTCAATCAGATAGGTTCGCGTTAAAATTCCGCATACACCGTCGTATTCGTCAAGCACGCACACCTCGGTAATTTCGGGATTCTGCTGCATTTTGTCATAGATGTCTATGGCCCTGTCGGTACAATAAACGATGTTACCGGGCTGGCAAATAGCGTCAACCTGCCCGAATACAGCCATATGAAACGGTGGGTTGTTCATATTATTGGCCTCTTCAATCAAAACCTTTTGCCCATGCGGCAGTTCTGCAAAGCCCGCGTCTGGAATGCTCAGGCAGTATCCCTGACCATAATCTACGTCAAGATCAATAAGCGTTCTGAGCTCATCCTCAGTTTCAATGCCCTCGGCAATAACCTTGATACCCGCCTCCTTGCAAAACCGCACCACCGCGCTGACCGCCGACCGCTTCATCGCTTCTTTGTGTACGTTGCGCACAAGCTCCATATCAATTTTAATAAAATCGGGGGAGAAGGCGCAGACACGGTTGAGCCCCGAATAGCCCGAGCCAAAGTCGTCAATGGCAATCTTAAAATGCTGCTGCTGATAATGTGCAACAGAAGCCGTAAAAACCGCCATTGAGTGAACCGCGCTGCGCTCGGTAATCTCAAAAATAATATCGGCGGGGTCCAGTCCGTATTCCAGCAGCTTTTCGCTGGTAAATCCGGCCTTAAGCTGCGCATCGTGGATAATGTTGGGGTCGACGTTGATAAACAGCTTGGCGCCGGCCGGCTTATGAACGGCGTTTTTAAGCGCCTTTGCACGGCAGAGCATCTCCAGCTCCCACAGCTTTTGTTTTTGTGCCGCGAGCTTAAACAACGCTTCTATGTCGAGCATGCTGTCGGGAATATCTATTCTGCTCAGCGCCTCGTACCCGAACACACTGCCGTTTTCCAAGGATACAATCGGCTGGTAGACCGTCTTAATGCTGCCGCTTTCAAGTATGCTGAATAATTGGGTTGCAGGATCGGTTGCGATCATAAATACCTCTTTACCTCGGCAAAGGGCCGGACCGTTTTTTACAACAGCTATACTCAGGATGCCCGCGCTGCTTGCGCACTTACCTTACCGCATGCGCCGGCCAACCGACCAAGGCCCTGCCGCTGCTTTGCGCAGCCTTTGCCCACCGGGCCGTCTGTTTTGCGGTTATCCTCCACCCCTCTAACGCCCCGTTCTGCCTGCGGCTGAAATACGCCGCATAAATGCTGTCTTTTTGCCCTGCTCCGGTGAATTTATTTATTTTAATTGTGAATCGGACGTGTTAATTCCACTATCTTCTAACAATAAAATTCGGGTAAAGTCGGGCGGATGCCGGCAAGGCCAGGCGGCTCCGCCTGCATCCGCACAAAAGGGCAGGTTTAATAGTCGTATAAAGCGCCGCAGTTTCGATTGCATACCGACAACCGCTGTGCTATATTATCGGTATATCGCCTTTTATGGCGCAATTTTTAACAGGGAGATGGTTTTATGGGAAAATATAAAGGCTTTATACAGGAATTTCAAGCGTTCATCAGCAAGGGCAACGTTATTGATATGGCGGTCGGCGTCATTATCGGCGCCGCCTTTAAGGCAATAGTCGACTCACTGGTCAAAGACATTATTATGCCTCTGATTTCCGGCGTTGTCGGCGGGCTGGATTTTTCCAACTGGTTTATCGCGCTGGACGGCAGCCAATACGAGACGCTGGCCGCCGCTCAGGAAGCGGGTGCGGCAACCCTCAACTATGGTATCTTTGCCATGGCGGTCATTAATTTTCTCATCATGGCATTCGTCATCTTTATGATGGTCAAGGTGATGAGTACGTTGATGAATAAGCGCCACAAACCGCAGGAGGCAGCGCCCGAAGCGCCAAAAACCAAAGCCTGCCGCTATTGCAAATCGGAAATTGCAATAGATGCCACCCGATGCCCGTACTGCACTTCAAATCTGGAATAGCTTCAAAACCATGCATATAATGCGCGGCATGCGTCAGCGCCAAAGCAAGCGGGGACATCGCCGCCGGCAGAGCCGGTAGCCACGGACACAAAAACACGCTTAAAGCGACTTTTAAAAGTTCTTTAAATATAAAACCCGTGCCGCTGTGATTGCAAAAGCAGACACAGCGGCACGGGTTTTAGCATGTTTATTTTAAGAGAAATTAAGGCGGCTCCAAAAATTTTGCGCATGAAGAAGCGGTAGCAAATCCACTTTGGGTCAAGATAAGGGCGAATCAATTTTCTGCCGCCGTGGAAAATAATTTGCTTTTGAGGGCATTTCGCGCTAAGATCATTGCAGAAACGCTTCTATAATGGATTAATTTGAAAAGCTGCTCATCATGGCAAGACTATTTTGCGCTGCAAGGCGGACGACAAAGTCAGACCGCTGTTTGGCGCGGGAAATCCTTGCGGCGGCGCAAAAACAGGCCGCAAGACCGGGCCGGCTTTCAAATTAACCGGCTATATAATGCGTCATTTTGCAGAAAGGGTGGGGTACGGCGGGTATGAAAGGCTTTCAAGTCAAGCTGCGCAGGCAAATCGCACGATTCAGCCTGCTGTTTTCGTTGAGCTGCTTTCTGCTGTTTATGGCGATGCTGCTGCTTTATTCGGTCTATTTTAACTCCTATCGCGCCAAAAATTATAACCGGATTCTCGCGGAGGAATTCCGGCAGGTTTATGAGCAGTACGACCGCTATGCGTCGGAGAGCGGAACCGGTTATGACAACTTTCTCCGCTGTCTGAGCGGCGATTTAAGCGGCACTGCGCTGTCCTTCGTGTACCGCAGCTTTGCCAGAGACTGCATTGTACCGTCGAATCTGGTGCTGACCGACTCTGGCGGGCAGGTGGTCTCGACAACCTACCCAAATTTGAGCTATTCCCAGCGGACCTTTAACGCACAGGTGGTCCAAAATATGCTGGCGCAGGGGCAGCGCCCCTACCAGACCGTTTATTTTTTTGACGGCGAACCGCGTTATGTCCTGTGCCGCCCTGTTTACGACGGCGCCAACCAGCTAAAGGGCGTTGCCAGCCTTTATATTGACACCAACGTCCTGACCCAAAATATGCGCACGCTGCAATACAGCGGTATTATTGTACATGGCAACAGCGCGGTTGTCGTGGCGCCCGACCGCGAGCTGCTGCAAAGCCTGAACCATTTCTATGGCATTGAAAACGGTAAATTCCGCTTTAACGGTCAGGATTATTGGATGTATGCTTCTCAACTGCCGGGATACAATGTGACGGTCTACGCCTACGTAGGTATCATTCCAATATGGGGCTATTACCTTCTGTGCACGGTGTTTTCGGTTATTGTTTATTTTCTTGTCACGCTGCTGGCCATGCAGACGGCCAATAACATTGCCCAGCACAGCGCGGCCTCGGTAGAGCGGCTGCGCAGCGAAATAGACTCGGTGGCTCAAAAGGGCGACGGCACCATCCTGATGAAAACCGACGACGAGTTTGAAGATATCGCCGATCACATCAACATGATGCTCGACGGCATCCGCGAACTGACAAGCCACAATTTTGAGCTGCTAAAGCTTAATAACGCGATGGAAATGCGCACGCTGGAGGCTAAATTCAATCCGCACTTTCTGTACAATACGCTTGAAAGCATTCGCTTTGCCATTCAGCTGAAAGTGCCCGGCGCCGACAATACGCTTTTGAACCTGACCAAGCTGTTGCGCTACAGCGTCGGCAACTGCAACAGCGAGGTTTCGTTGTCGGAGGATTTGTCCCATATTTTAAGCTACCTCGATATCATCAAGTTCCGTTTTGGCGAGCGCTTCACCTACCATATTGACATTGACCCGTCCTGCATGAGCCACCGCGTTCCAAAGCTTCTGCTCCAGCCCGTAATTGAAAACAGCGTCAAATACGGCTTTCAGAGCAGAAAGTCGATTGCCATTGCGGTCAGGGGCGTCATGGAGCCAAACGACGTGCTGGCCCTTACGGTGACCGATGACGGCGGGGGCATCTTGCTCGAACGCCTCACGCAGCTGCGCGGTCTGCTGCACACCCCGGCCCATCTGCGGGAAGGTGCGGCCTACAGCGAGCTGCAGAGCACGGCCCGCCGGCTCTACCTGCAATATGGCGGCAGCAGCCGTATTGAGATCAACAGCACCCATGGCGAAGGAACCGAGGTTACATTATATGTGGAGGGGAGGCGCAACAGCGATGAGCTACCGGGTTTTAGTGGCCGAGGATGAGGATATTATCCGCCGGGGCATTGTCTGCTCCATCGACTGGCGCCGTCTGGGCTGCGGCCAGATTGACGAAGCCTGCAACGGACAGGAGGCGCTTGAGCACATTCAAACCGGTGTATACGACCTTGTGCTTATGGATATTAACATGCCGCTGCTGGGCGGGCTGGAGGTTCTGGAACAGACGTGTCAGGGATATGGCTATGTCGCAATTATCATCACCGGCTACTCCGACTTTGACTATGCCAAAAGAGCGCTTAAATACGGCGCGGTGGAATACGTGCTCAAGCCCATCGACATTGCGGAGCTGACCCGCGCCATTGAAAAGGCCTGTGCCGAGCGCGAGCGCCGCCTGACCTACCGGAAGCTCAAGGAGGGACTTTTGGTTCCGCCCGAACCGGTTCAGCTTTTGACACCGGTCGCCGCCCTGCCCGCCGAGGAGACGGAGGACGGCGAGGTTGTTGCGCGGATGCTCGACTACATTGAAAAGAATGTCGGCAAAAAAATTACGCTGTCCATCCTTTCGCAGGAGCTGTTTTACAGCGAGTCGTTCATGACCCGGCGCTTTAAGAGCGAAATGGGCATGAATTTTACCGATTATCTCAACCGATACCGCATTCAATGCGCGCTCTCCATGCTGCGGCAGGGGCGTAGCAGGCTTTCGGATATCTCGGCGGCCTGCGGCTTTAGCGACTATAAATACTTTAACAATGTTTTTAAAAAATATGTGGGCTGCTCGGCCAAGCTGTTCATGCAAAAGATGAGCGGCGAGCCGCACGACGTAAACTGAGCAGAATTTTCTCCTTTTGCGCCGGAAATTTACCTGTCTTTTACACAGCGGATTTGATAGCATAAAAAAAGAAAGTAAACGTCGTCCTCTTAATTTGTGCAGGATATTCCGTTGGTGCCCACGGTCCCGTCGGGGCCGACCCGGCAGCCCCCCCTGTCTTGAGGCTTTGCCCCGGGAGACTGGTGCGCCTGTTTATGGAAACGCTTCGGAGCCGCATAATGGTTTTACGGAGCGTTTAATTTTTTTTTAATCAAATCGACGTGACAATAGATTTCAATATAGCAAAGGAGGAGCGTCATGAGTGTTAATATCAAAATTACCGACGCCGTCAAAAAATACGGAGATAACACCATCATCTCCGGTTTGAATCTGGAGGTAAAGCAAGGTGAGTTTTTTACACTGCTCGGGCCTTCGGGCTGTGGCAAAACAACGTTGCTGCGTATGATTGCCGGTTTTAACTCCATTGAGGGCGGAGATTTTTATTTTAACGACCGGCGTATTAACGACCTGGATCCCGCCAAGCGCAACATCGGCATGGTGTTTCAAAACTACGCCATCTTTCCGCACATGACGGTGCGCAAAAATGTGGCTTTTGGCCTGAAAAACCGTAAGATTTCGGCTGAAGAAACGGCCGAGCGCACCGACACTTTTATGAAGCTGATGCACATTGACGAATATGCCGACCGCATGCCCGAGCGTCTCTCGGGCGGGCAGCAGCAGCGGGTAGCGCTGGCGCGCGCACTGGTCATTGAGCCTGACGTACTGCTGATGGATGAACCGCTTTCAAACCTTGACGCCAAGCTGCGTGTGGAGATGCGCACCGTTATCAAAAAAATTCAGCACGACGTGGGTATTACCACCGTCTATGTTACCCACGACCAGGAGGAGGCCATGGCCGTTTCCGACCGTATCGCCGTTATGAAGGATGGCATTATCCAGCATATCGGCGCGCCGCAGGCCATCTATCAACGTCCGGCCAACCTGTTTGTCGCCACGTTTATCGGCCGCACCAACATTTTAAAGGGCGAGTTGCGCATGCTCAACGGCATGCCGGTTCTGCATTTTGGCACCGGCTACGCCGTGCAGCTGCCGCATGTCCGTCCCGAATACTGCTATGACCAAAACGTGCTCGTCTCGGTACGCCCGGAAGAGCTGCTGATTAACCGCACTGACGAGACCGGTATTGGGGCTGTCACAACCGACAGTGTGTTTTTGGGGCTGAATACCCATTATTTCGTTTCGCTGGATACCGGCGACGACGCCGAAATTATTCAGGAGTCGGATATCGCAGGCGTTATCCCTGCCGGCAAGACAATTTACCTGACCGTCAACGTCAATAAGATCAATCTCTTTACCGAGGACGGCAGCGTCAACATTCTGGAGGGTGTCTGTGACGACTGTCGGCAGCCCCGGGCTTAAAGGAGGGCGCAGCAATGATAAAAACCAACAAGCGCGCCGATATCTGGACCGTTTATAGTCTTGTGATTCTGGCGCTCTTCATTTTGTTTTTGATCTACCCGATGGGTTCCATGTTCAAGCAGGCCGTCTTTAACAAGGATGGGGCCTTCACCCTGGAATATTTCCAGAAATTCTTCGGCGAGAAATATTATTTCTCAACGCTGATCAACAGCCTTAAAAGCACCACAGTTGTTACGCTGGTCGCGCTGCTGCTCGGCATTCCGTTCGCGTATGTTTACACCTTTTACCGCCTGAAGGGCGCCCGGCTTTTATATGTTCTGAGTATTCTGTGCTGTATGTCGGCGCCTTTTATCGGTGCTTATTCATGGATTCTGCTCATGGGGCGCTCAGGCGTCGTCACCGTTTTCTTAAAGACCTTTCTCGGCATCCGGGTCGGCAGCATCTACGGCTTTCAGGGTATTGTGCTTGTGCAGTCGCTCAAGCTGTTCCCACTCGTCTTTATCTACATGACCGGCGCTTTTCGCAATATTGACAACTCGCTTATTGAGGCGTCGGAAAATCTTGGCTGCACCGGCATCCGGCGCTTCTTTAACGTCACGCTGATG
>JAEWYJ010000283.1 GCA_023395695.1 Bacillota bacterium
CCCTACCCGCCCGGCAACGCCGCAAATTTCGGCTGCTTCGATGGTGACGGCGCGCAGGGCCGCCTCGCGCGGCATACCCGCCTGATGCGCAATAGCGGCGGACAGCATCAAAAACTCCTGAGGCAGCTCAGGGTGGTCGGTGCAGATTGCCGTCTTGACGCCATACCGGCGCATAACAGCAGGCGTTTCGCGCGAAAGGCCGACCAGCTCGGGTTTGCTGCGGGTACCCAGCACAGGCCCGCACACCACCGGCACCCCCTCGGCGGCAAAGCGCTCGGCTACCAGATGTGCCTCAGTCGCATGAATAATGACCCCACGCAACGAGAACTCCTTTATAATGCGCACGGCGGTAAAAATATCATCGGCGCGGTGGGCATGGATATGCACCGGCAGCTCGCCGCGCAGCACCGGCAGCAGCGCCTCGCTTTTGGCGTCAAATTCGGGCGGGTCCAGCTCGTCCTCCTCGTCCTGCTCAAAGCGCTCATAATCCTCCTGATAGCGGCGCGCGGCGTAAAGCGCTTCGCGGATCAGCGCCGTCGTTGCCATACGGGTACCCGGCGCCTGAGAGCGTGGCGCGTAGGTGCCCTTGGGATTCTCGCCCAACGCGAATTTCATCGATGCCGCGGGCAACAGCAGCATATCATCGATGCAGCAGCCGCCGGTTTTAACTGCAGCCGCCTGCCCGCTGATGGCGTTGGCACTGCCCGGCCCGGTAATAACGGTCGTCACACCGTAGTCCAGCGCCTCTGAAAAGCCGCGGTCAAGCGCATTAATGCCATCAATAGCCCTCAGCTGCGGCGTAACAGGGTCAGAAATCTCGTTTCCGTCATCCCCTTCAAAGCCCAGGCCGTCGCCGAAAAGGCCCAGATGGCTGTGTGCATCCACCAGCCCGGGCAACGCCCATGCGCCCGAAAAGTCGTAGCAGGGTTCATCAGCATCCCGGCAAAGCGCCGACATCGGCGCAACTTCCGCAATCTTTTCACCTATAATGCGAATAAAGCCGTTGGGAATAACTTCGCCCTGCATTGTTTCCACTTTGACGTTTGTAATCAGCATAAAATCCTCCAAGTAACAACGGGCGTCCCCAAATGAATGAGCCATTCATCCAGAGACGTCCGTGTTAAATACTAAGCCCGAAGCAAAAACTTCTATTTTTAATTCAGGTTCACCTGGCTGCGCCGTGCCTTTTGTCGATGGCGCACACCCGTCTCATACCATTTGCCGTCCAGAATCGCAAAAGCGGCTGTGCGGGCGGCTTAAACGCAAAAGAGGCCGCATCCGCAGCCCCTGTCCGCGCCTTGTATTCAATCGTACATTAAAACTATACGGACAATGGCGCAGTCTATTTGCCGTGCCGCTTGGGGCCGGCGCTTCCGCGCTTGCTGTCCAGATTACGCCGGATATCCGACATTTTATCGTCACTGGTCTGCTTAAAGCGGCTGAGCATGTCTTCAAAGTTCTGTGGCCCGTTGCTTTGGCGGCTAAAATCCATATCGTTGCCGGGCCCCGTGCGTCTGGGAGGAGGCGCTGTCCGCTGCGACTGGCCAAAGCGCGGCCCCGCATTCGTACTGCGCGGCGGCTGTTCTATGGCGCGTTTAATAGAAAGATTCACCTTGCCTTCAGGAGTAATGGCAATAACCTTGACACTAACGGTCTGATTCTCCTGAAGAAAATCCCGAATTTCTTTGACATATGTAGCTGCGATTTCAGAAATGTGTACCATTCCTGTTTTCCCACCCGGGAGTTCGACGAAGGCTCCAAACTTTGTAATACCTGTGACCTTGCCTTCTACAATAGACCCGACTTCAACCGCCATAAATGAATAGATCCTCCCAAAATTATTATCCTGTTAGCTTATGTGCCCGTGCTAATTTCCGGAACGGTCAATAAAAATCTTTTCATCCGGATAAGCATACCCCAGCTTATCCCGCGCGACGCGCTCAATATATTCCTCGTCATTTTCGCCGTTGAGGAGGCGCTGCGTCTCGGCATTGACACGCTTTTGCTGCTCTACATTCTGCTGCAGCGCCAAAAGCTGCCGCCGTTTGGAGGTCACCTCAACCTGCATGCCAATCAGCGAGACGGCAACGTATCCGACAAAACAAAGCATAAAGAAACGTACAAGCCAATTTGCTTTACGCTTTTTTCGCCTCGACACATTTACCCCTCCCTGCCTTGACTGGCGCCTGCCGCCAAAATCCGGTATATAGCGATTATACAATAATTCAACCCGCTTTTTCAAGCGGAATTTGCGATTCCGACATACTTTTTTTACATGGTTGACACGATTGGCTGCCGCTGTTTTTATCCGCATGCCAAAAGTACGGTATAAAAATACAAAAGGCGCCGCCAAAGCCTTGAGCAGAAGGCGGATAATCCGGATAACCAGCTTAATAATACCGGTAATCAGCCGTACAACCAAATTCAGAATGCCGCTGCCAAGTGTTACGAACCAGCCACCCAGCGTCAACCTGAAAAGCACCCAGCCAAGCAGCTCGCCGCAAAACACAAACCAGCGCAGCCGGCCGTCGCAATACCTCAGCAAAAAGCTGAAGGTCGCATACCCGACGACCAGCCAGTAAAAAAGATCCTGCAGACAGATAACAACGGTGCCGCCCCCAAATGAGCGGCGCAGAATACGGAAAAAGTCAAAAAACACCCCTAGCGCCACGCCCAGCAGACAGGCGCGCAGAAAATACTGGCATTCGGCGCTTAAAGACAGTAAAAGCGGCGTATCGGTCATCAGCGGAACAGCCTGCCCCACAGGCTCTGGCGGGAAGAGACGTTATCGGTATATTCCAGCGAATCGATCTCGCCGTCGAGTGCAAGCTCCCCCGATTCCACGTCGATCTTACCCAGATGCAAATTGCTGCCCCGCACCACCAGCTCGCCGACATCGGTAAAAACAGCGACCATCTGCTCGTCAAAGCTGTCAATGTCGGTCACACCGGTGATGGTCAGCGCGCGCCTGCCGTCCATCAAAACTTTGTGCTGCTGCCGCAGCATGCTCTTATCTTCTGCCATATGGCTTACCTCCCTGCATGTTGGCTCATACATCCATCCTAATTGTATGAGCGGCCATACAGCGGATATGCCCAAAAGACAGCCCGACCGCAGTTTATGGCAGCAGCCGGCTATTCGACAACGGTGTAAAGGTCGGAAGCTTCATCCTTTTTGGCGTACTCCGCCACCGAGGTAACCTGAACGGACAGCGGTTTTGCGCCAAGTCCAACGGTAATCCTGTCTCCGACCTTCACGTCATAGGACGCGCGCGCCACTTTATCGTTAACCAGGATGCGCCCGGCATCACAGGCCTCGTTGGCAACGGTGCGGCGCTTAATCAGCCGCGATACCTTGAGATATTTGTCAAGTCTCATAAAAACCCTCCAAAAAGCAAACAAGCCGGCGCAGAAGCTGAAAACCCGTGCGCCGGCCATATAAAATTTCTTTATTGAGGCTTACTTGGCAACAGCGTCCTTAAGCGCCTTGCCAGCCTTGAAAGAGGGCAGCTTGGAAGCAGCAATAGTGATTTCTTCCTTGGTTCTGGGGTTGATGCCCTTTCTGGGGCCGCGGGTCTTTACCTCAAAAGCACCGAAACCGACAAGAGAGACTTTCTCTCCGGCAACAAGAGCCTCCGTAATAGCGTCAACAACCGCGGTAACAGCCTTGTCGCTGTCCTTCTTGGAAAGCTCGGTCTTTGCTGCAACAATTCCGATCAGATCTGCTTTTGTCATAGTAATAAAACCTCCAATAATTTTTACATCTTTACTTAGGTTGCTTAAAAATACAAAATCAACGCATATTTTGCTGCCGGGCAACAGGCACAGGTGTAAATGCAAACAAATTTTTCTAAACCGATCGCTTCTGTAAGCAATTGCCCTTTACAGTAAAATAGACCAAAATTTTGGCTTTTAAACAGCGTTACCTGCTCTGTGCGTTTTTTACATCGCACCAAAGCTTGTTTAACCGATCAAGCGGCGCATGCTTTAAATCTACATTTTCGTGCTTTGCAAGCAGCTCTACTGCATCAAATCGCTTGATAAACTTATTGCAGGATGCCGTCAGACTTTCTTCGGCGTCAATATCAAGCATTCTTGCAACGTTCACTGCCGAAAACAGCACATCGCCCAATTCCTCGCAGCAGGACTGGCTGTCCTGCCCGGCCATGGCGGCCTTGAGCTCGGCAATCTCGCTCTCAAGGTCCGAAACAGCCGCAGCCACGTCGGAATAATCAAAGCCGGATTTTGCCGCGCGCTTTTGAACCTTCTGGCTGCGCATCAACGCGGGTAAAACGTTGGGCACACTATGCAGCGTTTCAGAGACCGTTGTCTGGCCCTTTTCTTTTTTCTTAATCTCATCCCAATTATCAAGCACCTGCTTAGAATTATTGACCACCACGCTGCCAAAAATATGCGGATGCCGCAAAATTAATTTTTTGCTGATACCATCCGCCACATCGTCAATGGAAAAATCGCCGGCCTCTTCGCTGATGCGGCTGTGAAAAACCACCTGCAACAGCAGGTCTCCCAGCTCTTCGCACAGCATCTCCGGGTTATTCGCGTCAATGGCCTCGACGACCTCATAAGCCTCTTCTATTAAATTCTTTCGGATGCTTTCATGCGTCTGCTCCAAATCCCACGGACAACCATCCTTGTCCCGCAGCAGGGACATAATTCTAACCAAATCGGAAACCTGATAATTTTCTTTTAATTGAAACGCCATGCCGGCCAAAATTCTCCTTCTTTATCGGTAAAAACATCTTACTTATTTTACCGCATTCTAACGCGATTTGCAAGTAGATTTGCAGCATAATAAAAGCAGTTTTTTATTTTGGAGTCACTTTTAAGCAAATACAAATCGTTTTCCTGTATTCCACCCGAGAGCAAAAGCGTAATCAGATAAACGCACCCGCCACAAAGAACAGCCAGTGCCAGCGCCAGCCTGTCGGAATACCACCCGCCAAATACATCCAGTGCGGTAAGCGCCGTTACACAGCACAGCACAGACGCGAAAAACGGGCGCAAAAACATCGGGAATAGGCCGATGTCGCCGTCTATGGTGCGCATAAGTGCCGCCGTACCCCCCAGCATAATGAACAGATAGCAGCCAAGCGTCCCCCATGGCGCGCCCGATATATTGATTTCGGGCACAGAAATAAGCGCCCAATTGATTAAGAATTTTATCAGGGCGCCGCCGAGCATCATCTTGACCGGAACATACACCCGCCCCACGGCTTGAAGCATACTGTTGACCGCGCCGGCTACCGCCACAAAAACCGCTGCAATGCCCATAGGGCGCAGCAGCTGGGCGGCAATGGCCACCTCAATGGGGTTGCTGTCAAAGATGGTTGATAAAATTGGCCCGGACAGGCAGCAAATACCCAGGCCCATCGGCATGGCGATGATAACGGTGACACGGATGACCGATTCCACCTGCTGCCGTAGCTGCGACATTCTGCCCTGCGAGGAAAGCGCCGCAATCATTGGCAGCGCGCAGGTACCGATGGCTGCGGTAAGCGCCGGAACCAGGTTGAAAATGGTAATGGCCAGCCCGGTGTAAGAGCCATAGAGAAAATTAGCAACCCGCTCGGCGTGCATGGTTTGCAGCATGGCCTCCGGATGGCTGCGGCACAGCGCATCCCAGTCATGCTGCGCCGCAAAGGTGATGCGATTCATGACCGATACCAGATCAATAATTGACGAAATATTGGTGACGAGCGCACCCGCCGATACCGGCAGCGCCATGCCGATAAGCAGCGAGGCCGTTTTGGCAGAAGACATGCCGGCTTGCCCCGGCGCCTGTGCGCTTTTTTGCAGCAGATGGTAAAGCGCAATAACGACGCTGCCCGCCGCTGTGGATATTGCGACGCCCGACACCGCGGCGGCCGCAGCGTATGGCGCAATAACGGTCATCGCCTCGGCCCGGCTGGCTGCCGCCACACCAAATACGCTTCCGGTTGTGCTAAAGCTGTATATGCCGTTTTCCACACAGCGAAAGGCGAGAAACAGCCCTACCAAAAGCTTTACAACCGCCTCGACCACCTGAGAAAATGCCGTGGGCACCATGTTTCGGCTACCCTCGTAGTATCCCCTGAAAACCGAGGTTATACAACAGAAAAATACCGCGGGCGCAATGGCCCGCACCGACCGCAGCGCATTCTGGTTGCCGACTGCCGTCACAAAAAAAGGCGCCGCAAAATAGATAACCCCAAAAAGCAGCAGCCCAATCAGCGGAAACAATATCAGCGCGACCGATATAATGCGCTGCCGGTCGCGACGTCTGCCCTTGGCGATTGCGGCGGCGGTCAGCTTTGACACCGCCACCGGAAAGCCGGCCACACTCAGCGCATAAATCGGATTAAAAACGCTGTAGGCGGTCATATAATAGCCCATGCCCTCGCCGCCCAAAATCCGTGTTAGCGGTATCTTAAAAAGCGCGCCGATAATTTTAACGACCACGGCAGCCAGCATTAACGTTGCAGCCCCCGATACAAACGACTGTCCTTTAGATTTCAATGGACTCCCCCTCCCCCAGTTACACGTATACTCAACAGAAGGCGCAAATAAATTTGCAAGAATTTTTCCGCCCGGCAAGGCGCATTATGCAGGCGGACTGCGGCAAAAGGCCGCGAAGATTTCGTGGCCTTTGTCGGGTATACGTATTAAATCTTTATTTAGCGCCGGGGGGCGAATATGCAGACAGTTGTATTACGCACAAAAAAATACTGCGGATAAGCACTCCGCAGTATTTTATGGCTCAATCTCTGTTTTTGCTCAGGTTGACGCCACAGCTCTTACAGTAGGGGGTATCGACCGGGTTTGCGGTGTTGCAGTTAGGGCACTTGACCCCATCCTTTATCATAGCGATAGCGGCGTTTATCTCGTTGATCTGCACCAGAAGCGAATCAATTTCTTTGATGCATACCGCAACCAGCTCATAATTATCAACCCCGGTTTTCTGCTGTTCATAGGTCAGTATGCCGACCCGCTCATAGGTGCTCTGCATCTGGGAACGAAGCTGCATCATTTGGAGCTTCAATTTAGAAAGCTCGACAGCCGTTCCTGTTTTTTTAGTCGCTATACTTGCAGCATCCCGCACCATATTCATCACGCTGCCAAAAGCAGACATAACCCCCACGCCCCTTCACTGTATTGTTCTTATATTATACCGCGACAGGACAAAAAATACAATGCTTATAACAGGTTTTTGGTGCTTTTGGACTCATGCTGTACCTGGCAGAAGCGACGGCATATTTTCTGTGTTTTGTGGCAGCCAACCGCGTTGCCCGCCTGGCCAAAGGCAAGCTTCTCATAGCGTCATTTGTGTTTTGGGAATCAGCTCCCGATGAACTCCCGCAGCAGCGAATCCTCGGGGATATGGCGGTAATCAAGGTCGTCGAACGCTTCAAGCAAATCAACAATCTGCTTAACCTTACCGGAATAAACACGGTCGTCTTTTAAGGATTCGATCATCGGCAGTATGTAATGATGAAAAACGCACCCTTCGTAATCAAGTGAGGAATCAATCTTATAATCCACACTGTCTCTGAAGGGGTAGATGTACTTTTCTTCACCGTCGAGCACATCCTCCCAAGCCAAAAGCGTATCAAGCGGCGAACGGTTGCGGAAGTTATGATCCCGCACCATGCGG
>JAEWYJ010000005.1 GCA_023395695.1 Bacillota bacterium
ATTTTCAATAGCCTGATAGATAAGGTTAATTTCAATTTCAGAGCAATCCTCTCCCTGGGGCGTGGTGGCGGACAGCGCCATAACCATGTACAGGTCGTCATAGTCAAACGGACATTGCGCCGAAGAAAGCGTCTCTTTAATATATCCCTCTTCCATTTCGCGCCCGAACAACAGGTTTTTATAAAGCTTTTCCCGAATGGTCGGCGCAATGCTGGCCAGCTGCTCCGACAGTGCATTGCGCTGCTGCATGGCGTTGGCGTATGCGGTCTGAACCACCGAGAGCTCGTCCTGCCCTTTGATAGAGCCGGGCGGAACATCGCTGTTCATAACCATCTGGAACAATCGGCTGATCGGGCGATAGATGTGGTAGGTGACGTTGGTAGCCAAAAAAATGCTCATCAGTATAAACACAATGGCAAGCGGCGCAGTCATAATAATCGCGCGGCCCAGACCAAAGCCCTGAGTTTCGATCGGCCCGGTGAAGCGATAGCTCCATGTAGTGGACGGAGAGGTAAAGGAAAGCGAAAACGGCTGAAAAACAACCGGGCGCTCATCCTCCTCAAAAAGCGGAAACAACGGATAAGCGTCGGAGGAAACGACCTGCACCGTATCGGGGTCAAACTGGATAACCGGCGTAAACAGCTCGTACATATCCAGCACCACCAAAATGCCGCCGTTATCCTCCGGCGTCGGGAATTTTTGCAGCAGCGCCGCCTGACCGTTTATGGTTATGAGCATTGATCCGCGCGCACTGTTCTCTTTTAAAGAAACCCATTTGGCGTCGTCTCGACGCAAAAAGGAGCCGTACACAAAATTTTTAAGGTTAGACACGCTGCCGTTGGAGCTGTACACCGCGCCCTGACTGTTGACCACCAGATGGGCCGAAGCCACCATGCCGTTGGTTATTTCAAATTTCTCCAGTATTTTGGCGACCGACGAGCGTTTGAGATAATCGGCGTCGTCAGGCAGGAGCATAAGGGAGATAACATCCTCATTATAGAGAATCTGTTCCATGGCCGAGCTTATTTCATTCAAGGTGTAATCAATCTGCATACTGGCTGTGCTAAGCACCTGCCTTTGAATCTCAACCGAGCGCTGCTGAAAAATCTGGTAGAGATATCCGTGCACAAAATAATAGACCACCGCAAACATTAAGAGCGACATGGACATTAAAATAAAAAATATTTTGTAAAAAAGCCTGTTCTCACGATATTTGCTAATAAACTGCATCTATACACCTGCCGATACCGTATTGTGCCAACTGCCATTGACATTTTACCAGAAAATCAAATGGATAGCGAGTGAATTTTTCCCACTTACTAAAAACAAGGCGTACAGAGAGCCATCGTCCTCTGTACGCCTCCACTTTAAATGCCGGGGTCAGCGCTTCCAGTTTCCCTTTAAAAACAGCATAATCATCGGGAAAATTTCCAATCTTCCAAAAAGCATATCCAGAGTCAGCACCCCTTTGGAAAGCGTGGACAGGCTGGAATAGTTGCCCATGGGGCCAACAACATCCAGACCGGGGCCGATATTATTCACGCAGGAGATAACCGCGGTAAAGGTTGTCTCCATGCTAAAATCATCCAGCGCCAGAATACCCATTGAAACCGCGCAGATGACAACATACACCGTCATAAACGCATGCGTCCCCCGTATAACGCCCTCCTCGATTTTTTTGCCGTCGATGCGCGGTGGGCAGACAGCGCGGGGGTGCACCAGCGTCAGAATCTCGCTCTTTGCTGCCTTACCCAAAATCAGCAGGCGCATCACCTTAATTCCCCCGCCGGTAGAGCCTGCCGACGCGCCGATAATCATAAGCCCGACCAGAATATAACGCGAAAGCTGTGGCCAGAGATTAAAATCGGCCGTGGCAAAGCCGGTGGTCGTCATAATGGTGGAAACCTGAAAAAACGAATCCAAAAACGCCTTGCCGAAGCTGGCATACATGGCGCGAATATCCAGTGTAATAATGATGACCGCCAGAGCCATAATGCCCAAATAAGCCCGCAGCTCCTCGTTTTTAAAGGCCAGACCCAGCTTACCGAGCAAAATCAGATAAAATATGTTGAAATTGACGCCAAACAACAGCATAAAAACGCCGATAACCGCTTGGATATAGGCACTGTCATAAGCGGCGACGCTGCTGTTCATAATTGAAAAACCGCCGGTGCCGGCCGTGGCAAAGGCATGGGTCAGGGCGTCGAACAAGGGCATGCCGCCCGCCAGCAACAAAATAATCTGCACAATGGTCAGGACAATATAAATGCCGTAAAGAATACGGGTGGTGACACGAATTGTGGGAGAAAGCTTGCCGACTGTCGGGCCGGGGCTTTCGGCCCGGAACAGATGCAGCGTCTCGCCGCTGCCCTGACTGTGAGGCACCACCGCAAGCATAAACACCAGCACGCCCATGCCGCCCAGCCAGTTGGTAAAGCTGCGCCAATACAAAATGCCCTTGGGCAGCGACTCCACTTCGGGGAGAATGCTGGCGCCGGTCGTCGTAAAGCCCGATACCGTCTCAAACCAGCAGTCCATAAAATCGGGAATGACACCGCTGATAAAAAACGGCAGCGCGCCAAAAAACGATATGGCAATCCACCCAAGCGCAACGGTTACAAACCCTTCTCGCGCGTAAATACTTTTAATCTTGTCCGAAACGCGCGTCAGCAAAAAGCCCAACACCAGCAGCAACGCTATGGTCACAACAAACGCCTGAATAGCGGGCCCTTCATCATAGCCCCAGGCTATTACCAGCGCAGGGAGCATAAAAAGGCCCTCAAGCTTTAAAGTGTGCCCTATGTAAATGGCAATGGCGCGCAAATTCATCATTCGGCCCCCCACTCGGCACCGCCCTGCAGGCCATTATACCGCACGGCAAAAATATTGTTCAGGCTTGAAACCGCCTCCGGCTGCGCGCGCATGACCACCACAACATTATCCCCTGCCTTAATGCAGGTGGCGCCGTTAGGTATTATAACCTGATTGCCCCGGATGATGCTGGCAATCAACGTGTTGGATTTCAGCTCCAGAGTCACCAGCGGAATATTCAGGTATCCGGCGCCCTCGGGCACAGTGAAACCAAGCGCTTCAACCTTACCGTCCGCCATACGGTAGAGCGTATCGACGCAGCCGCCCTCAATGGCGCCCACGGCGCGGACATAGCGCACAATTTCGTTCGCCGTCAGCAGCTTGGGGCGCACGATGGTATCGACGCCAATGTTTGAAAACGCCTCGATAAATTCCAAGTGGTTCATCTTCGTGATGGTTTTAGGCACGCCGATATGGTTGGCCAGCATGGCAAGCACAAGGTTTTCTTCATCAATGCCGGTCAGCGTCACGACTGCGTCCATATCGCGTATGCCCTCGGCATACAGCACGTCCTCTGCCGCACCGTTTCCGTGGATAATAAGCGCCTTGGGCAACAGCTCCGAGAGCTCGGCACAACGTTCCTTCTTCTGTTCGATAATTGTGACGTCAACATTGTTTTTAAGAAGTCGGGCAGCCAGATAAGCCGCTATTCGGCTGCCGCCGATAATCATGACCTGCCGCACCTTTTTATGGGCGATATTTAAAGCGTTGATAAGCTCAATAAGCTGCGCCGTTTCAGCCGCGACGGTAATCTTGTCGTCAGCCTGCAGACAAAAGCTGCCGGATGGGATATAGACCTGATTGTCGCGTTCAACGGCGCAAATGAGCGCATTCATTTTCCAGATATCGGACATGCCGTCCAGCCTGCGGCCCACAAGAATATTGTCGGGCTTCAGGCGTATTTCCACCAGCTCCACAAGCCCCTTGGCAAAGGAATCGCGCTTTAAAAACGACGGAAACTGAAGCAGGCTGAATATTTCTTTAGCCGCAGCCTTTTCAGGATTAATTGAAAACGACAGCCCCAGATCTTCCTTCAGGAAGCCCAGCTGCTGGTCATATTCGGGGTTACGCACCCGCGCCACCGTATTTTTGCAGCCAAGCTTGCGGGCTACAAAGCAGCATAGCAGATTAATTTCATCACTGGAGGTTGCTGCAATTAAAAGGTCGCTGTGCTGTACGCCGGCGGCCAGCTGCACGTCGACAAGCGCACCGTTTCCCTCAACCACGGCAACATCCAGACTTTCCTGTGTTTCTTTAAGCGTGCTCAGATTACTATCGATAATGGTGACGTCATGCCCTTCTCCCGATAATATTTTGGTCAGGGTATGTCCCACTTTGCCGTCACCGACAATTACAATCTTCATCATGCGTTATTTCTCCAATTGGCTGCGTGCCACCATTATTACGTACATTGACATATTGACTTTGATTATACCCCAAACCTACTGCCAAATCAATGCCATAAATAAAAATGGAGCGTGTTAACGGCGCATAATTAATGCCAGCGCCAATATAGTC
>JAEWYJ010000042.1 GCA_023395695.1 Bacillota bacterium
CGCCGTATTTATGTGCAAAGCCTTTGGTATTCATGACATTCTCTCCTTCTTAAAGCTTATTGGGGTCGGCAATTCTGCCCATAACAGCCGAAGCTGCCGCCACCTCGGGGCTGGCGAGATAAACCTCGCTCTTGGGGTGGCCCATACGACCGACAAAGTTGCGGTTGGTGGTGGAGACGCAGCGCTCGCCCTCAGCCAGAATACCCATGTAGCCGCCAAGGCAAGGGCCGCAGGTGGGGGTGGAGATGACGCAGCCCGCGTCGAGAAAAATGTCGGAATAGCCCAGCTTCATGCATTCGCGGTAAATCTTCATCGTGGCAGGGATAATAATAGTCCGACAGTCCTTGGCCACATGACGGCCCTTGAGGATTTTTGCAGCGGCCGCCATGTCCGAGAGGCGACCGTTGGTGCAGGAGCCAATGACAACCTGATCGATTTTAACGTCGCCGACCGCGTCGATGGTGCGGGTATTTTCAGGCAGGTGCGGAAACGCAACGGTCGATTTAATGGCCGACAGGTCAAGGTCATAGACTGCGTCATACTGTGCGTCGGGGTCGGGGGCATAGGTTTTAAAGGGACGGGTAACACGGGCGTTCACATAGTCGAGCGTGACGTCGTCCACCTCAAAAATACCGTTTTTACCGCCGGCCTCAATCGCCATATTCGCAATGCACAGGCGGTCGTCAATGGTCAGGTTTTTAAGGCCCTCGCCGCCGAACTCCATTGACTTATAGAGCGCGCCGTCCACGCCGATCATACCGATAATGTGCAAAATTACGTCCTTGCCGCTGACATTTTCAGACAACTTACCGGTCAGGTTAAAGCGCAGCGCAGCGGGCACCTTAAACCACGCCTCGCCGGTCGCCATGCCCGCCGCCATGTCGGTGGAGCCGACGCCGGTTGAAAAAGCGCCCAGCGCGCCGTAGGTACAGGTGTGAGAATCGGCGCCGATGCAGGTCTCACCCGGGGCGATTAACCCTTTTTCAGGCAGCAGCGCATGCTCAACGCCCATATCGCCGACGTCGAAAAAGTTTTTAACGTCATACGCGCGGGCAAAGTTGCGGCAGGTCTTAGCCTGCTCGGCCGCTTTAATATCCTTGTTGGGAATAAAGTGATCCAGCACAATCGAAATTTTGTTCACATCAAATACAGAATTAAAGCCCGCCTTGTTAAACTCGTTGACCGCAACCGGAGTGGTAATGTCGTTACCAAGCACCATATCCAGCCTTGCACGAATCAGCTGTCCGGCCTTTACCGAATCGAGCCCCGCATGAGCGGCGAGGATTTTCTGCGTCATTGTCATACCCATGTGTCTTTCCTCCTAAAATTTGCGTTTATAATGGCTGCTGTAGCGAGGGCAACTGCGGCTTCTTTTAAAAAAGTGACGGTAAACCGAGGGTTAATGTTTCGTCGGGCATGCCGCCTTACCCGCCATTTTTAATACGCAGCAATGCCCCGTCCTGCACATGCCGCTTTTGTAAAACAAAAAAACCGCAATCATCCTTTGATTTTCAAAGGACGAAAGCAGCTTGTCTTTCGCGGTACCACCCTTGTTGATGCGCTTGCGCATCCGCTCTGCCCGGCATCGGCTGCGCTTTTATAAGCGATGCAGCGAATCCGGTCCCATTGATAACGGGTGGGAAGCCCGTCCTTCCTTGCGAAAAGCCTCGCTCAGTCGGCCGCTCAGAGGTGAGATTGCAGACACACAGGCGCCGCCTTACACCAACCGGCAGCTCTCTGAAGCTTGTGTTGGGGCCTGCAAATTCCCCGTCAACACGATTTTTAATATAACAGCATGATAACGATTTTGCAATAGCTTGTCAAGCCCCGGAAGAAATTCTTTTAAACGGTTTAAACAGGGAATTGCCCTTAAAACGGGGCTGCTCAGTATCGAATAAGACCCCTTGCGTCCTTTTCAGGCGGCATTCTAAGAAGCCCTCCGATCCAAAAGTGCTTTTTACAGGTTTGGGCCGTCAATAACGCCGTTTAATACATAACCGGGCTGCCGACTATATTTGAAAAATCATTTTGTTGCCGATCCGCCCCCGAATGCATCAGGGGCCTCCTCATAGTGCAGCAGCGTATCCTGCAGCAGCCTTTGTGTATACGGGCTTTTAGGGGCATGTAGTACTGTGCCGGCAGGGCCGTGCTCCACAATTTCTCCGCTGTCCATCACATAGGCCGTATCCGCAATCTTCCGGGCCAGCGCAATATCATGCGTAATGTACAGCATAGAAAATCCCCGCATGTTTTGCAGACCCTTAAGCAGGCGCAGCAAATTGGCCGCGCTGGAAGGATCGAGCATGGCGCTTATTTCGTCTGCAATCATCAGCCGTGGATTCATCACCAGCGCTCTGGCAATGGCTACCCTTTGGCGTTGTCCACCGCTCAGGGAGTGTCCCTTTCGTTTTAAAAACGCCTCGTCACAGGGAAGCTGCACCTGCTGTAATGCCATTTTAGCGCTGGCGATCCGGTCAGGCTTTAAGCCGTGCCGCACAATGTCCAGCGGCTCCCTGACAATTTCCTCTATTGTCAGGTTTTCGTTGGTTGAGGAAAGCGGATCCTGAAAAACCATCTGGATGCCCTGCATTTTTGCGGTCTCGCTGTTGCCGGCTATTCTTCGGCCTTCAAAATACACCGCACCCTTATCGGCGGGCAAAATGCCACCGAGCATTCCTGCAAGGGTGGTTTTTCCCGAGCCGGACTGACCGATCAGCGCGGCAATTTCTCCGGCCTTAATTTCAATATTACAGCCGCGGCAGGCGCAAACGTCGCCGCCTTTGGTGCGATAGGTTTTATAAAGCCCCACGCCGGACAGAAGCGTGACAATTCCGCCGCGCAGGCACGCGACCTCCCGATCCTTTGAAACGGCCTCCAGAACAGGGTGCCGTTGAAGGCAGTCGTCAATTCGCTGATGACACCGGCTGTAAAACGGGCACTGGTTTTCCTCTGTAACCCGAATTTCTCCCGGTATGCCCCACATATCCCGGTAGGGGTGCACAGACGGGGAGGCATAGATAAGTCCGCGCGTATAAGGGTGGCAGGGTTCGCTCAACAGCGCATTTGTGCGACCGGACTCCACAACATTCCCCGTGTACATGACCAAAACGCGGGAGGTAAGGGCGGCGACAACCGGAAGCTCGTGGGAAATTACGATCATGGAGAACCCAATTTTCCGGCGCAGCTCGGCTAAAAGCTGAATAATCTCCTTCTTGGAAACAGAATCAAGCGCCATGGTAGGTTCGTCTGCAATCAGTATTTCCGGATTACAGGAAAGCGCCATAGCGATTAAAACCTTTTGGCGCATACCGCCCGAGAGCTGATGCGGATACGCTTCATACCAGTCGGACTTCAGCCCCACCAGCTCAAACAGCACCTTGCTTTGTTCTTCAGCCTCTTTTTTTCGCTGTGACCTGTGCTTTATAATGCATTCCGCCACCTGATGACCCACCGGCATCACCGGATTCAAGGCGTCCAGACTGTTTTGAAAGGCAATAGCAATTTTGCGCCAACGGTACGTGTCCCGCTCGCGCTCCGAAAGGCCCAAAAGCTCTTCACCATTTAAACGGATGCTGCCGCCCGTGTAGGCCCGGGCATCCAGAAGCCCCATAATCGTCATAGCCAGCGTGGATTTACCACTGCCGGACTCCCCGACAATGCCAATGCTTTCACCGTTTTCCAGACAAAAGCCAACGTTATGTACGGCGTTGATAGCGGCCTCCTGCTTATATCGCACAAATAAATTCGAGATTTCCAAAACTGACATAAATAATAATCCAACTTCCTCAGTTATCCTTTACCGCTTGGTATTAACAATTCGTTCCATATCCCGTCCAAGGAAAGCAATGGCCACCACCAGCAGCATCAGAGCTGTCAGTGGCGCTAATATCCACCATTTCCAGAAATCCGTAAAATAAATACCGGGAAAATTGATGGAACGGTTGAGAATAACGCCCCAGCTTTTGGAAAGCGGATCGCCAAGCCCTAAAAAAGACAGGCCGGCCTCCGCAACAATTGCATGGCTCATCGTGCGGATGACGCCAACCATCATCACAGGCAGAGCGCCCGGAACAAAGTGTTTGCCAAGAAGGTACAAAAACCCCGCGCCGTAGCTTTTTGCCGCCGTGATATAGGGCTCGCTGCGCATGGAAAGTATTTTTGCCCTGACCGTCCGGGCAGGCCCCACCCATGAAATGAGTGCGATAACAAAAACAATATTCATAAGGCTTGCACCAAAAAATGCACCAAGCACAATCATAAGCGGCAGTTGGGGAACAGAAGCCATAACGTCACACAGGCCGGTGACCAGCCTGTCTGTCCAGCCGCCGTAATATCCCGCAAGAATACCCAGCACACTGCCTCCGGCGCCCGCAAGTATAGCAGATGAAAAGCCCACCAGCATGCTGATGGCCGCCCCGTGGCACAGCTGCGCAAAAATGTCTATTCCAAGGTCATCCGTTCCAAGCCAGTGTGCAGGGCCGGGGGGTTCCAGCGAACCGCCGCTCGGAATTTTGTGCGCTTGCCCCATAAACAGGAAGGAGCCCAGCGATAAAAGCACCAGCACGAGAAGGATTGCCATGCCCGATTTTCCGTACGGCGTAAGCGCCGCCCACCACGCGGCGCTTTTTCTGTTCTTTTTTGGAGCGGCAGACGCCCCGGTAAATGCAAAACAGCGCCGGTCTATGTGATCTGCAGCGCCGATAATTCTCGGTCTCATCTACACCACCCTTGGATCAAGCTTTTTATAAATCAGCTCCGCCAGCCAATTCATGCTTAAAACCGTCATTGTTATGACTAAAAAAACGCCCTGAATCAAAACGTAATCGCGATTTGCTACCGCTTCGCGCATCAACCTTCCCACGCCGGGGTAGGCAAACACATTCTCAACCAAAACAGCGCCGCCAAATAACGCCCCCAGAC
>JAEWYJ010000049.1 GCA_023395695.1 Bacillota bacterium
GGCGTATAGATTAGAAATGCTCCGGGAAGGCGCTTGATTGAGCTGCACCCCCATTGTTGGGGCGTATAATATGCGGCCCAACAATGGGGGTGCTTTATAGCCTAAAACCACACATCAATAAACGCAGCGGGAACGGCCAATCGTTCCCGCTGCGTTTTAATAGTTTTACAATATAGGCCGCAGGCCGTCAGACCCCGTTTAGACTTCTTCCCGCACCACGGCAATTGAAAGCTCATCAAGCGACTTGCCATCCACCTGGGTGGGGCAGGCGGTCATCAGCTCGCTGGCGTTCTGCACCTTGGGGAAGGGGATAACATCACGGATACTCTCCTTATTAAGGAGCAGCATAACAAGCCGGTCAAGCCCATAAGCCATGCCGCCGTGGGGCGGCACACCATATTTAAACGCCTCAAGCAGGAAGCCGAACTTATCGTTGGCCTCTTCGTCGCTCATACCCAGCGCCGCAAACATCTGACGCTGAATTACAGGGTCAGAAATGCGAATGGAGCCGCCCCCCAACTCAGTGCCGTTAAGCACAAGATCGTAGGCACGGGCGCGTACCGAACCCAGATCAGATTCCATCTTATCCATATCCTCAAGGTTGGGGCAGGTAAAGGGGTGGTGCATCGCATAGTAACGGCCCTCGTCGGGATCATACTCGAACAGCGGGAAATCGGTCACCCACAGCAAATCATAGGTGTTCTCAGGGATCAGCGCCAGCCGCTTGGCCAGATTCAAACGCAGTGCGCCGAGCGCCGCAAACACAACGCTGTCGCGCGGGTCGGCCACCACAAGCAGCACATCGCCGGTTTTAAGCGCCATGCGGTCATGAATTGCCGCAATCTCTTCCCCGGTGAGGAATTTCTCAAATGAGGAGGACTGCGCCTCCTCGGTCAGACGGGTGAAGGCAAGGCCCTTGGCTTTATAAAGCTTGGCAACGTCGCCCAGCTTGTCAATCTCCTTGCGCGAAAGGGAGGCCGCAGCGCCTTTGACATTGATGGCGCGCACACTGCCGCCCGCTTCCAAAGCGCTTTTAAACACGGCGAATTCAGTGCTTTCCAGAATGTCCGACAGATCTTGCAGCTCAAGGCCAAAGCGCGTGTCGGGCTTGTCCGAGCCAAAGCGCGTCATAGCCTCTTTATAGGTGATGCGGCGCAGCGGCAGCTCCAGCTCCATACCCATAATTTCTTTAAAGATATCCTTCATCAGTCCCTCGTTGACGGTCTGCACATCTGTTTCATCCACAAAGGACATTTCAATATCAATCTGGGTGAACTCAGGCTGGCGGTCGGCACGCAGATCTTCGTCGCGGAAGCATCTCGCAATCTGCATATAGCGGTCAAAGCCCGCCAGCATGGAGAGCTGCTTGTAAAGCTGCGGCGACTGCGGCAGCGCGTAAAACTTACCAGGATGTACGCGGGAAGGCACGAGATAGACGCGCGCACCCTCCGGCGTGGGCTTCATAAGAATGGGCGTCTCTATTTCGACAAAGCGGTTCTTATCAAAATAATCGCGCACCAGCTTGACCATACGGTGGCGCATCAAAATAGCCGATTGCAGCTCGTTGCGGCGCAGATCGAGGTAACGGTAGCGCAGGCGCAGCTCCTCGTTGGTTTTAATGCCGTCCTTAATGTCAAACGGGGGCGTCTCGCTGACCGCCAATACCCGCAGCTCAGAGACATAAAGCTCCACCTCGCCGGTGGGAATATCTTTGTTAACCGACTCACGCCGGCGCAACGTGCCCTTAGCCATCAGTACATATTCCGAACGCACCGCGGAAGCCTTTTCAAATGCCTCCCGGTCGGTTGAATCGTCAAAGGCCAGCTGTGCAATGCCGGTGCGGTCGCGCAAATCAATAAAAATCAGGTTACCCAAATCGCGCTGCTTGGCGGCCCAGCCTGCCAGAACCAGCTCTTTGCCAATCATCTGGGCCGAAACCTCGCCGCAGTAAGCGGTGCGTTTGAGGCCATTCATAAAGTCTGCCATTCCCTATTACTCCTTTTATCGGTCGATTCTGTTTTAATCCGGTATCTTGGCTGCTGCATCGACCTCATATCTCGCCGATGGGCCGCTGGATTGGGACATCCGTTGCATAATAACCTTAATAAATTCGCCGGCAAACCCGTCGCCCAGCGTCAGTTGGCTCATAGTTCCCGTGGCCATCTCCTTGACCGTTGCTTTGCCCTGCGCCAGCTCGTTGTCACCCAACACCATTGTGTAGGTGGCACCCAGCTTATCGGCAAAGCGCATCTGCGCCTTTAAGCTTCGGCCCATTGTCTCGCAGTCGGCTGAGATGCCTTCGGTGCGCAGCTGTTGTACAAGTCGGCCGGCCGTAACCGACGCGGCTTTACCCATGGGCGCAATAAACAGCTCGCAGGGCAGCTGAGAGGGGAATTCGGCGTTTGACGCCGCCATAACAAGCTGAAGGCGCTCCAACCCCATAGCCCAGCCCACCCCGGGCAGCGCCGGGCCGCCAAGCTCCTCAATAAGCCCGTCATAACGGCCGCCGCCGCAAACGGTGCCCTGTGCACCGATGGCCTCGGTCACAAACTCAAAAACAGTGCGGCAGTAGTAATCAAGCCCGCGGACAATATCCGGGTCAATCTCATAAGTGATGCCCATAGCCTCCAGCCGCTCGCGCAGCTCGGCAAAATGCGCTTCGCACTCAGGGCAGAGGTGGTCCATCATCTTGGGCGCCTTGGCCGCAATCTCTTTGCATATCGGGCTTTTACAATCGATAATGCGCAAGGGATTTGTCTCGAGCCGGGTCAGGCAAGTCTCACAAAACTGGTCGGTATAGTCGGAGAAGTATGCCTTAAGCTTTTGCTGATAGGCCGGTCGGCATTGCTTGCAGCCGATGGAATTAATAAACAGCTTAATTTTACTGACGCCCAGAGTTTCCAGCAGATGATTCGCCAGCGCGATCACTTCAGCGTCAGAAGCTGGAGAAGGCGAGCCGAGAGATTCCACGCCAAACTGGTGAAACTCGCGCAGGCGGCCGGCCTGCGGCTTTTCATAACGAAAGCAGCTGATGACATAGCTGGCCTTTACCGGAAGCTGCCCGCCGAGCAGGCTGTGCTCTATCGCCGCTCTGACAACGCCCGCGGTGCCCTCGGGGCGCAGCGTTATAGAGCGGTCCTTTTTATCGTTGAAGGTGTACATTTCCTTTTGCACCACATCGGTGGTGTCGCCCACGGCGCGGCTGAACAGCTCGGTGTGCTCAAACGTGGGCGTGCGCATTTCAAAAAAGCCGTAACGCTCGGCAATATCCAGCGCCGTACGTTCAATATAGTGCCAGCGTGTTGTGTCGCCGGGCAGAGCGTCCTGCGTTCCCTTCGGGGCAAAAGTGAGCGGTTTCATAACATCATTCTCCTTACAGTACGATTTGGTTGGATTATATAGCCGATTAATTTTAAAAGCGACCCTCAAGATGGGGTGGTTTTGAAGTTAGCCGGCTATACATTTGGCTTTAGACGTTAAAGGCTGCAAATATAAAATACCCCCGCCCCAATCAGCAAAGGGGCGGGGAAGAATTTCCACGCGGTGCCACCCTCGTTTAAACCCTGCGGCCGCAGCCACCGGGTATCTCAACAGGCGCTCCCATAACGCAGAGCAGGCGAAAAGCGTTTTTCGCTTTCAACTAGGCGGATGTCCTTCCTCTGTTCAACCGGCGGGGCTCTCAGCCGCAAGCCCTGTGGATCTCACCGGGCGGCCCCTTCTCTGTAGGCGTTATCAACAGGCTACTGCTTCCGCTTCACCGTTTTTTATAGTATGGCAATATGTTTTAACTGCGCGGTCAAAGAGGGTGTGCTTAACGCATAACCCCTTTTTAGCGCTTGGGGTTGACAATATCTCTCCAGTCAAGATCGCCCTTTTCAAGCGCGTGAATCAGCGCCTCGGCCGTTGCGATATTGGTAGCCATAGGAATGGAATGCACATCGCATAGCCGAATCAGGTTCGCTTCGTCCGGCTCGCCCGGCTTCATGGTCAGCGGATCTCTTAAAAACAGTAAAAGGTCAATCTCGTTGCAGGCAATACGCGCCGCAATTTGCTGGTCGCCCCCCTGCTCGCCTGAAAGAAACCTGAAAATACGCAGGCCGGTCGCCTCGGCCACCAGCTTGCCGGTTGTGCCGGTTGCGCAGATATTGTGCTGACTGAGGATGCCGCTGTACGCAATGCAAAACTGTACCATAAGCTCTTTCTTGGAATCGTGTGCTATTAATGCGATATTCATACCCATCCTCCATCTTTATGTAGTCGCTTTATTTCAAGCGTTCAACATTGAGTTTAACTCTTTCGCCCAAAAGCCGGCGGGCTATATCGTCCGTCTCGCGCCACGCCGCGCTGCTTTGCGGCAGGGGTTCACCCTTTGCCAGCAGCCGTTCCACCGACGGGTCTTCGGGAATAACGCCGATTAGCTGTGCCCCAACGCGGTCTATCACCGCGTCGAGATCGGGCATATCCTTAGATAGTATGTGCCGGAAAAACTTATTAATTACCAGTCTGGGCTTTTTTTCCTGTAATATTTGTGACGCCTTTGCAGCGTCGCGAACCGACACCGGGTCGGCGGTGCAAACAATCAGCGCACCGTTGCACACCGAGCAGGCCACATCAAAGCCGCGGCCCAGACCCGCTGAAGCATCTAAAATTAAATAATCATAGCAGCCTGCCAGTCCCTTGAGCAGGGCTGTCAGACTGGTGCGGTCTGGCAAAAAGTGCCTGTCCATCGGCGCCGGAATCAAATGCAGGTTGCCCTGCGGCACCTTGCAAACCGTAATGGCCTTTACCGGCTTACAGCGCCCCGACAGCACGTCGGATAAATCGTAGACAATTTTATCCGATACGCCCATAATCAGATCCAGCCCCCGAAGGCCGCTGTCAAGCTCCAGAAGCAACACATTCTTTTGGCGTCGGCAAAGCGCCTGCGCCAGCAAATACGAGACCGTGGTTTTGCCGGTTCCGCCCTTGCCCGATGTTACAACCAGAATATTTGGCATGCCAATCCCCCTATTGACCAATCTTATCATAAAAATAAGCGGCTGACCAGACGTTGTTCAGGCAAAAAAGCAAAATTTTTGAGAATTTTGTTGCAAATTCGTGCTCACGG